>CAIUCF010000168.1 GCA_903897565.1 uncultured Rhodospirillales bacterium
GTTTCCCGAGATCCGCGACGAGGGCTTCGCCTTTAAGGCCGTCACCCTCGGCCATCCCCTCATCCCCGAAGCGGAGCGCGTGGCCAACGATTACGCTCTGGCCGGGTCCGGCTCGGTCGACGTCCTGACCGGCCCGAACATGGCCGGCAAGAGCACCTTCCTGCGCCAGAATGCGCTGATTACCGTGCTGGCGCAGATCGGCGGCTATGTCCCGGCGGATCGCGCCCGGATCGGCGTCGTCGATCGGCTGTACAGCCGGGTCGGCGCCGCCGATGATCTCGCCCGCGGCCGCTCGACCTTCATGGTCGAGATGGTCGAGACCGCGGCGATCCTCAACCAGGCGGGGCCGCGCGCGCTGGTGATCCTCGACGAGATCGGCCGCGGCACCGCGACCTATGACGGGCTCTCGATCGCCTGGGCGGCCGTCGAGCATCTCCACCAGGCCAATCGCTGCCGGGCGCTGTTCGCGACCCATTACCACGAGCTGACCGCGCTGGCCGCGACGCTCGACGATCTCGCCTGCTACTCGATGCGGGTCAAGGAGTGGCAGGGTGATGTCGTGTTCCTGCACGAGGTCGCGCCGGGCGCCGCCGATCGCTCTTACGGCATCCATGTCGCCAAGCTGGCCGGCCTGCCGAAGCCGGTGATCAAGCGGGCGGAGGCCGTGCTCGCCGTGCTGGAACGCGGCGCGGGGACGGGCGGATCGCCGCTCGCCCGGCTTGCCGACGACCTGCCCTTGTTCAGTGCGATGCGCCGCGAACCGGAGGTCGTGGCCAAGCCTTCCGCGGTCGAAACTTTGCTCCGTGAAATCAATCCCGATGATCTGTCGCCGCGCGAGGCGCTGGAATTTCTTTATCGTCTGACGGCGGTCTTGACGAAGACTTAATCAAACCGGGTTTGACTCGGGAAGGGAGACGCGAAATTCGCGGTTGTCCCGACAGCCATTACGGACGATATATCGCATATGTTGATGCATGCACCCGTGCCGGTCCGCGCCCAGGAAATCGTCGATCCCGTCGGGCTCGACGCGCGGTTGTCGGCGTCGCTCGAGGCTTATGAGAAGTCCGCGAACAATTCGCGCGGCGCCGATGGGCCGCGCGGCCCGATCGTCGCCCTGCTGAAGGCGGCGCTGCTGGACGGCAAGGCCGAGATCGAGCGCCGGTTCATGGCCGGCCACGACGGCGCTGCCGCGGTGTCCGCGACCAGCTTCCTGATGGACACGATCATCTCGGCGTTGTTCCGGGCGACCACCGAATTCGTCTATCCGATGCCCAATCCGACCTCGAGCGAGCGGCTCTCGATCCTCGCCGTCGGCGGATACGGCCGTGGCGAGCTGGCGCCGTATTCGGATATCGATCTGCTGTTCCTGCTGCCCTACAAGCAGACGCCGGTGCTGGAGCAGGTCGTCGAATTCATGCTCTACGTGATGTGGGATCTCGGCCTCAAGGTCGGCCACGCGACCCGCTCCGTCGACGAGACCCTGCGGCAGGCCCAGGCCGACATGACGATCCGCACCACCCTGGTCGAATCGCGGCACCTGTGCGGCGACGAGGGCTCGTCACAGACCCTGCGCGACCGGTTCCGCGAAGAGGTGATGGACGGCACCGGGGTCGAGTTCGTCGACGCCAAGCTGCTGGAGCGCGAGAAGCGCCACCTGCGCATGGGCGACAGCCGCTACGTGCTGGAGCCGAACATCAAGGAAGGCAAGGGGGGCTTGCGCGACCTCCACAGCCTGTTCTGGATCGCCAAATACCTGTTCCACATCGAGACCCTGGAAGAGCTCGTCGAGCTCGGCCTGCTGGAGAAGGACGAGGCGCATCGCTTCGAGCGCGCCCAGAACTTCCTGTGGACGGTCCGCTGTCACCTCCACTACCTGACCAAGCGCGCCGAGGAGCGGCTGACCTTCGACGTCCAGGCCGAAATCGGCCGGCTCATGGGCTATACCGACCATGCCGGCAGCCGCGGCGTCGAGCGCTTCATGAAGCACTACTTCCTGATCGCCAAGGATGTCGGCGATCTCACCCGCATCTTCATCGCCGCGCTGGAATCCGAGCAGAAGCGCAAGATGGTGGCGCGCAAGCGGTCGAGCCGCTTCGCCGGGCGCTCCACCGCGGCGCAGTTCGTGGTCGATGGCGGCCGGCTGACGGTGTCGGACGCCGGCGTGTTCGCCGCCGATCCGGTCAATATCCTGCGGCTGTTTCATATGGCGCAGGCGCAGAAGCTCGACATCCATCCCAACGCCCTGCGGCTGGTGACCCAGTCGCTGAAGCTGATCGATCCCAAGCTGCGCCAAGACCCGATCGCCAACCGCCTGTTCCTGGAGATGCTGACCTCGCGCAACGATCCGGAGACGACCCTGCGGCGGCTCAACGAGGCCCGCGTGTTCGGCCGTTTCGTGCCGGATTTCGGCCGTGTCGTCGCCCAGATGCAGTACGACATGTATCATGTCTACACGGTCGACGAGCACACCATCTACGCGATCGGCGTGCTGTCGCGGATCGAGTCGGGCGAGTTGAAGGAGGAGTTGGCGTTTCCGGCGTCGCTGATCGGCACCGTGATCTCGCGCCGCGCGCTCTATGTCTCGGTGCTGCTGCACGACATCGCCAAGGGCCGGCCGACCGATCATTCCGAGACCGGCGCGAAGATCGCGCTCACCCTGGGGCCACGCTTCGGCCTCACCGAAGAAGAGACCGAGAGCGTCTCGTGGCTCGTGCGTTTCCACCTGTTGATGAGCCGCACGGCCTTCAAGCGCGACCTCGACGACGTCAAGTCGATCTACGACTTCGTCGCCGTGGTGCAGTCGCCGGAGCGGCTCAAGCTGCTGCTGCTGCTGACCACCGTCGATATCTACGCGGTCGGGCCGGGCGTCTGGAACGGCTGGAAGGCGGCGCTGCTGCGCCGGCTCTACGAACGCTCGCTCGAACTCATGTCCGGCGGCGCTATCGCCGACGGCCGCGATTCGCGCATCGCCAAGGCCCAGGAGGCCGCGCGTGCCCTGCTGCCGGAATTCTCCGACGAGGAGTTCGCCGGGCTCGTCGCCCGCACATATCCCTATTACTGGCTGTCGACCGATGCGGCGATGGTCGAGCGCCAGGCGATCCTGATGCGCGAGGCCGATCGCAGCGGCGCCCCGCTGTCGGTGTCGACCCGGGTCGATCTGATCCGCTGCGTCACCGAGGTCACGATCTATACCGGCGACCATCCCGGCCTGTTCTCCAGCATCGCCGGCGCCCTGGCGCTGGCCGGCGCCAGCATCGTCGATGCCCGCATCGTCACCCTGGCCAACGGCATGGCGCTCGACACCTTCTGGATCCAGGACGCCGCCGGCGGCGCCTTTGCGCGCCCCGACCGGCTCGCCAAGCTCTCGGTGCTGTTCGAGCATGTGCTCTCGGGCACCATCATGCCGCAGCTCGAGCTCAAACGGCCGCCGCCCTTCCCGAGCCGCTCGCGTGTCTTCACCGTGCCGCCGCGCGTGCTGATCGACAACAAGGCCAGCGCCACCCATACCGTGATCGAGATCAACGGCCGCGACCGCCCCGGCCTGCTGTTCGACCTGACCCGCGCGATCACCTCCCAGGCCCTGCAGATCTCGAACGCCAAGATTGCGACCTATGGCGAGAAGGTCGTCGACGTCTTCTACGTCAAGGACGTCTTCGGTCTGAAGGTCGAGTCGGAGCGCCATCTCGCGAATATCCGCGAGGCGCTGATTGCGGTCTTCGAGGATCCCACGGCCACGCCGAAGGGACCCGTGCCCGAAGCGGCGGCGAGCGCCCGCGAGACCCCGGCGAAGCTGCGCGCATGAGGCTGCTCGCTCTCGGCCTGCTGGCGTCGCTGCTGACGCTGGCCTCCTGCGCGCCCGCACCCGATGCCGGGTACACGCTCTATCAGACGATCCTGATCGACCATGGCAGCAGCGACGGCCGCCGCCTCCAGGTGCTGGAGGATGAGCGCCTGACCCCGGGCATGCGCCGGCTGATGTGGGGCGGCCCGAAGGCGCCGCTGGCGATCGCCAGCGGTCTCGGTATCTCGCTCCAGGACCCGACGATCGCCAGGCTGCTCGACCCGCCGATCCGGCCGGCAATGCTGCGGTTGCAGGACGCCTCGGGCAAGACCCTGGCGCTGCGCCATTTCGACTGCCCGCTCGCAGAGCTCAACGAGGCGCCGCTGCCGCAGGGGCAGACCGAGGTCTGGGCCATCGGCGTCGACTGCCATACCGGCTCCGGCAATTACGAGGGGCTGGTCACCCGCCTGTTCTGGATCGTCAACGACCAGTTCGAGTGGCAGCGCTACACCGACGGCAAGATCGACGAGCCGATCGAGCTGACCCTGCTCAACTCGCCGAAGATCGCCTGGCACCTCAGCTCCGCGCCGCGCGCCGAGGAAGTCGAGGAGGTCAGCGGCATCCCCGATTTCACCGGCCTGAAGCCGGGCCAGGAGCCGACCAAGACGGTGATCGACTACGTCGTCTACCGCTTCAAGGACGGGCTCTGGCACCGCACGGAACGCCTCATGCCCGGCGACTGGCGGCAGGAGGACGGGTTTCCGGCGGCGGGTGCGTTTCCGCGGGGCTAGGGGGCGAAGGCGGGGCTGCTTCCGGCTGGTCTGCTACGATGGCGATTGGCTGAAAACCTTCAAGACGCTCCAGACCGGGAATTCGTCTCCAGGTTTAGCGCAGTGGGGAACGCATGAATGCAAGACCTGACCCCAGAGCAGGGTTGCATCAATTGCGCTGAACGCAAAATATTTCATCAATCCAGACCTTTCGGAATAAAAAAATGACAAGAGATCAAAAGAGGCTTTCTAAGATGCCGCTTATCTTACAAATAATTATA
>CAIUCF010000169.1 GCA_903897565.1 uncultured Rhodospirillales bacterium
CGCATCCGCGTCGGGCCCCTGGATCGCTCCGGCCCCGCGCGCGCCCTAGCTCGCCGCGCGAGCCGCGCGTCTGGATGGGTGGCCGAGCGGTTTAAGGCACCGGTCTTGAAAACCGGCGTGGGTGCAAGCTCACCGTGGGTTCGAATCCCACCCCATCCGCCAGCGCACCACATCCTGGGCAACACTCTAACCTAGGCGATTCCTCCGAACGCGCAGCGCGCGGCCGGGCCTGCGGGCTACGTGTGCTCCAACGTGAAGAATACCGGCTCATCCCGCCCGCGCTGCGCTCGAAGCCCCTGGCTGAGCGGGCCGCCGAAATCATAGATCGTCGCCCCGAGGATGGTGTCCGGCGCGTCGGACCGCGTCGCGACAGGCAGCGCGATCCGCTGGCCCATCGCGTGCGATTTGGCGGAGGCATAGACCTCGCCGGTGGTCACCTTGCCTAAGCCGTCGAACACGACCTTGCGGTGACGCGCGAGGATGACGGGGGCGTTCAGGCCCGCGAAATATTCATGATCGACAGCGCCGCGGAGGCCACGCCCGCAGACGCGGAGGATCTCCTCGCCCGCCAGCTTGCCGCGGGAGATCCCGGTCGCGAGATCGTACTCCCACGCCCAGACAAACGGGATGCAGGACTTCATCCTGGCAATATCGAGGTCGCGCCATCGCGGCACCTTTGCCGTGCCCCGTGCATGGTTCCAGGCTTCGGCCAAATCGATGAGCCGTTCATCCCTCAAAGTGGCAATCAACGCGGAGAATGACATCGTTTCCTAAGGTCTCGAGGTTCGGGTCGCCGGGGTCGCGAATGATCCCGTTGTTCCACGATATTCGCGGACGGACATAAAGATTGGGTTTAGGATCGAGCATGGCTCTGCCTCCCCTATTCCACCGGGGATCAGCGCCGCTCCGCGTCGCGAGATATCGGGTGTTCAGGACGCCCGCTTTTTGCTCTAATTCGCATCCGAGCGACCCAATCGACGCATCGCCGCCTTCAAAGGCCGCCACATCAGACCCGCCAAGCGGGCGCGGCCGCAGAAAAAATTCCGAGGAGACCCTGAATGACGATCATCACCGGCAATATCGGCGCTTCCATTCTCCGCAACCCCGACCGCTTCTATATCGGCGGCGAATGGGTTCGCCCGTCCAGCGATTCGACCATCGACGTGATCTCGCCGGCGACCGAGGAATTATTCGTCCGGGTCGCCGAGGCCCAGGAAGCGGATATCAATCGCGCCGTGGCCGCCGCCCGGCAGGCCTTCGATCACGGCCCCTGGCCGCGGATGAGCCATGCCGAACGCGCGGTGTTCCTGCGGGCGATCGCCAAGAAGATCACGGAACGGGCCGAAGACATCGCCGTGGTCTGGCCGAACGAGGCTGGCGTTATTCACGCGCTCGCTCAGGCCGTCCACGTCTCCGTCGCCAGAACCTACGACTTCTACGCCGGCCTAGCCGACACCTTCAAATTCGAGGAGCGGCACAAGCCGCTCGGCGGTGGCGAGATCGGCCTGCTGGTGCGCGAACCGGTCGGCGTGGTCGCCGCGATCATTCCCTGGAACGGGCCGGTCATGCTGATCGCCTACAAGATCGCCCCGGCCCTGCTCGCCGGGTGCTCGATCGTGCTCAAGGCCTCGCCGGAAGCGCCCGGCATGGCCTATATCATCGCGCAGATCGCCGAGGAGGTCGGTCTGCCGCCGGGCGTGCTCAACGTCGTCACCGCGGATCGCGCGGTCTCGGAGCTGCTGGTCCGTCATCCCGGGATCGACAAGATCAGCTTCACCGGGTCGAGCGCGGCCGGCAAGAAGATCGCCTCGATCTGCGGCGAGCGCATCGCCCGCTTCACCCTGGAACTCGGCGGCAAGTCCGCCGCGCTCATCCTCGACGATTACGACGTCGAAACCGCCGCGAAGGCGCTCATCGCACCCGCCTGCCGGTTGACCGGCCAAGTCTGCGCCTCGCTGACGCGGATCGTGGTCTCGCGCAATCGCCATGACCAGTTCGTCGAAGCCCTGGCCGCCAATTTCGGCGCGGTCAAGGTCGGCGATCCGTTCGATCCGGCAACGCAGATGGGTCCCGTCGCGATGCGCCGCCAACGCGACCGCATCGAGGGGCTGATCGCCCAGGGCAAGGCTGAGGGCGCGCAGCTGGCGACCGGCGGCGGTCGTCCCGCGCATCTCAACCGCGGCTTCTTCGTCGAGCCGACGGTGTTCGGCAATGTCGACAACAACTCGACCATCGCGCGGGAGGAGATCTTTGGGCCGGTGTTGAGCGTGATCCCGGCCGATAACGAGGCTCATGCCATCGAGATCGCCAACGACACCGTCTATGGTCTCAACAATTCGGTCTTCACCAACGACCCTGATCGCGCCTATCGGGTCGCGCGCCAGCTGCGTTCCGGAACGGTGGGCCACAACATCTATCGCGCCGATTTCAGCATCGCCTTCGGCGGCTTCAAGCAGTCCGGCATCGGTCGCGAGGGTGGCACCGAAGGTCTGATGCCCTATCTCGAAACGAAGACGATCATTCTCGAAGGCATTCCCTCCCACGTGAAGGCTTAGGACCAGCCGTCGCTCTGCGGTTCGTCCTCGGGGATGCGGTAGTAGTCGGAGCGGTCGGCCACGAAGATGTGGCCGCCGATGCGACGTCCCGTCGGCGGATCGAGGGTCCCGGCCGTGACGTAGATCGTCTGGTCATCGGGACTCCTCGGCCGCCAGAACAGATTGCCGCCACAGCGTCCGCAGAAACCGCGCTCCGCGGCTTCCGATGACCTGAACCATGTCAGGCTCGCCTCCGCCAGCAGGGTGAGCGCGGCGGCGGGGACCGCGGTCATCGCCGCGAAATGACCGCTGGTGCGGCGACAGATCGAGCAATGACAGACGGTCACTGCGCTCAGCGGGCCGGAAATTGCGTAGCGAACCCCGCCGCAGGCGCAGCCGCCGCCGTGATCGGTCCTCGTCGACATCTCTCTGCCTCCTTCCCCCGCCCGCGTGCTGTTCGTGACAAATCGCCGTCAGAACGCCTGATAGATGATGTTGGTATCGACCCGCTTGGTCACGATCACCATGGCGATGCAGCCGAACACCAGAAGCCCGCCCAGCAACGCCTTGGCGAAGGGCAGAAAGTCCGATCCCTGCAGCCCGGCGAGGCCGCGGCGGCAACCGGCGACGATCTCCTCCCAAAGATTGATAAGGATCGTGGCGGCGACGAACAAGCCGACGAAGCTGGCCGCCATCCCGGCGACGCCGAGAAGGTGAAGCATCGCTAGGGCCTCGTCGCCCTTGGCCCAGAAGCAGATCATGCAGAACGAGTACCAGGTATAGGTGAGACCTCTGGCGACGTAGCGATAGGGCGTCTGCGCGGCAAGTTGGCGATAGGCTTTCTTGCCGATCAGCCGCGGCAAGTAGATCTGCCAGAGCTTGTTGATGCTGACGCCGGCCGCAAGCAGCAGGCCGTAGATGGCGAAGATCACCGTCGAGCCATGCCAGATGCCGATGAGAAAGAACGTCACGAAATAGGCGATGACACCGAGATAGGGATCGAAATTCGCCGACGGACTGCGGCTCATGAGGTACTTCAGCAGCGGCGTGTAGACATAGTCGCGCAGCCAGTTCGACAGGGTCATGTGCCAGCGCGACCAGAATTCGATGAAGTTGAAGGACGAGAACGGCGCGTTGAAGTTCTCCGGGTAATGCTTGCCGAAGAGATTGCCGACGCCGATGACGATGTCGGTGTAGCCCGAGAAATTGAAGTAGAGATAAATCGGATAGAGCCCGAACGAGAGCAGCGACTGCAACAGGCACTGCGTCATGTCGGCATCCGCCGCCAAGGCCTGCGTCGCCGCAATCTGCAGGGTCGAGACATAGGCCGAGAGCACCATCACCTTGAAGAAGCCGGCGGTGATGCGCTCGAACCCCCGGCCGATCAGGCGGGTCGATAGCGGCTCCGCGGCCTTCGAGAAGTCCTGATAACGGTCGATGGGCCCCGCGACCATGGTCGGGAAATTCATCGCGAAATTGAAGTAGTCGAGCGGACCGATGCGGGCGATCGCCGGGTCGTAGCGCGCATCGATGATCAGACCCATCACCCGGAAGAACGCATAGGACAGGCCGATGCTCAGATAGGGAAACGGCAGGAAGCTGACGAAGGAGAGAAACCAGTATTTCTTGAGCCAGCAGAACAGCAGCAAGGTGCCGAGAACGAAGACCGCCGAGGGACCGCCCCCGCGTAGAACCGTCGCCATGCGCACAGAGAGATAGCCCCAGGCCAGGAACACCGCGAAGGGCAGCAGGACGTGAGGCGATCTCGTAAAGCTCGCGATGAACAGCAGGTTAGCGACCAGAAACACGAAGCTTCGCCATGCCCGGTTGGCCGAGAGCGCATGGGCCAGTGCGGCGATGATCGCCAGCGCGATGAACATCAAGGAGGAGACGGCCATGCGAACAAAAGCTCCTTATCGCGCGACTACGGGTTTCGAGAACTCACAAGATCTTACGCATTCACGGGGCTCGCAGCTGCGTCGCCAGAAAATCGGCGACGGCGCGGGCCCCCGCCAGGTTTCCGGCATCGTTCCAATGCAGATCGTTGCAGCGGAACAGCTCGGGCCTCGCGGCGAAATACGGTGCGAGGTCGATCACGGGCCAGGTCGCCCCGAGCCGTCCGGTGACGGTTTGCCGTGTCCAGGTCCAGTCCATCGGCCGCGACGAGCGTTTCGCAAAAAAGGCCTGATCCTGCGCCAGCGCCGCCGCCCGGTCCGGCAGCATGGTGACGTAGAACTTCGTGCCGTTGGCATGGGCCAGCTCGCCGATCGCGAACACCTGATCGATGCTGTACTTGAACGCCTTGGCGATCTGCGCCTTGGCCCCGAGGCCGTAATAGTAATCGGCATGCTCGTAGTCGAACGCGCCGAAATCCGGGGTGATGGCGCAGGTCGCGTCCTTGCCCTTGGGCGCGCTGCTATCGACCCATTTCTCGTTGAAGGTGACGTCGAGATAAATCAGGTAGCGGAACAAATAGGTATTGAAGGGATAGAACTGGCGGACGAACCAGTTCTTGTGCAGACGCTGCGGCTGCCCGACCATCGCCCGCCGGATGGTGCCGGGGATATCGTTGGTCGGGTCGGATTCCATACCGAAATTCAAGACCACGGCGTCGAAATGGTAACCGTGATCGAGCAAGTACTGATAAAGTAGCCGATCCTCTTCGGTGCCATAGGCGATCACGCCTGCCGAGAATACGGTGATGTCGCGGGCCGGGAATCGCGCCCTGAGATCGGCTTCGACCGCCTGGGGGTAATTGGTCTGGAACGTACTCCCCGAGCCATGGACATAGGAGCTGCCGAGGAACAGGATGCGATAACCCGGCGGATGCAGCGGCTCTTCGCGGGGTGTGCGAAAGCCCAGGGAAGATTCGGCAGTAGGCGGCGCCAGGTAGATCGTGTCGCGGCCGACCCGGACATTGCGCAGGGCCAGCGGCACCGGGGACCCGGTCACGGAGACGACGGCGTTGTCGAACACGCAGAGCGCGCCTTCGAGCCCTAGGAACGCCGTCATCGCCAGCAGGATGAAACGGCGCGTCGCCCTCAGCCGCGGCAGCCCCTGCGAGGCGAGCAGCGTTCCGATCAGGACTGCTATCCCGACGAGCAGTCCGATATTCAGGAGGTGATACTGGCTCGCCTTGCGATTAAATACCGGCGGGATGTCGCTCAACTGAACAAAAAGTGTCGCAAAGAATCCTGCAGCCAGAAGAAATATTACGATCCAGAAAACCGCCTGCTCGAAATAGCCGAAATAACGCGACGGAGTCGCTTTTACAGTCTGTTCTGCAACGGGCATGTCGATCTCCGGCAAGGCCGAATGCCTAGACCACTCAAAATTTCCCCGATGCTGGCTCAGGTGTCAAGGAGCACCATCGAAGGAACCTTCGGCCGACCGACGCAGACAGCCGGCGAGGGTCGGAAACTGCGTAGTTCCCGACCCTCCCCGGTCAGCGAGATCGGCGGTAGTCTCGCCAGACTGAAGCATTGAGGACGCATAAAATGGCCTATGGATCGGGCGATACCCTCGGCATGTCTATCTTTGCCAATGAATTGAATGGCTGCCCCTATATTCAGGTCGAGCGCATTGCGACGATCGACCTGCGCCCATTCGTGGGGTCGCATCCCCGCCACTCCATGACACGGCTCGCGTCACTGCCGAAGGTGGCGTCCTCGCCGCTCACCTGACGCATGACGAGGGCATAACACCCTAGTCGTCGTAATCCCGCCGCCAATGATGGTGGTGGCGCCAGCGCCAGCCGGGGGCGTAATACACTGGAGGAGCCGCTTCGTAATAGCCCGGGGGCGGCCCGTAATAAACCGGCGGCGGTCCGTAATAGACCGGAGGCGGCGGGGCGTAATAGCCCGGCGGCGGATAACCGCCGAGGCCGACGAAGAAATCGACATGGGCCTGCGCGCTCCCCGGCATCAGCATCACGCCCGCAAACGGGAGGGCCAAGGCCAAGGCTTTGATCCGGTGCAAGATCGACATCACGCTTCCTCCTCGGAGAGTGAAATCCTTAAGCTGGAAAACGCCCGAGCCGCGATTTTATTCCACCGGAGAGGCCTCAGGCCCTGTCGAGTTCCCGCGCGATCACCACGCCCATGAAGAAGGCGGGGCCGCCATGGGCGACCCAGCCATGGCTGGTGCCGCGCTGGATGACGATATTGCCGGGCTTGAGCCGGGTCTCGTCGCCGTCGAGAACCAGGCTGGCCTCACCCTGGATCAGGCAGACCACGTCGATCGACTGGGTCCGGTGCATGCCGGGATGACGGCTTTGGTCGGTGATGTGGTGCTCGCCGCCAAATTGGGCGAAGGTTTCCCGGGCCGCCTTGGCCATATCGGCATGCGGGATGCCTTCGGGCACCGGGTTGATGACAAACCAGCGCACCTGGAAATCGCCCGGCTTGGCGCCGAGCACCGGCTTCGC
>CAIUCF010000170.1 GCA_903897565.1 uncultured Rhodospirillales bacterium
CGCCGCGATTGAACGCGGCGATCTCTATATCCACACCCACCACGAGGCGCAGGCCTATATCGCAAAGCGCGCGGAAAAGATTCAGGAGAGCTTCAAATACGCCTTGTAGCCGGCCATCCCCCGCCAACGGGCTTGCGGAACGCGCCCGAAACGGCTTCTCCTTGAAGCCGTCTCAAAGGTCGTGATTTGAGCCAAAGGGAGAACCCAAGAATGAGACTGGTCCAGCCAGCGGCAACCTATCCGGAAGTCTATGCCGCGTTCCGATGGAACCTGCCGGAGCGCTACAATATCGCCTGGGACGTCTGCGACCGCCACGCCGCCGACCCGTCCAAGATCGCGTTGATCCATCATCTTCCCGAGGGCGTTCGGAACTACACGTTCCGGGAAATTCAGATCCAGGCGAACCGTCTGGCCAATACCCTCGTCGCCCTTGGCCTCGCCCAGGGCGACCGGGTCATGCTGCAGCTGCCGCAGCATCCGGTCACAGGCATCGCCCATGTCGCCTGCTGGAAGGCCGGCATGATCTCGGTGCCGTGCTCGGTGCTGTTCGGCGCCGATGCGCTGGAATACCGGCTCAACAATTCGGGTGCCAAGGTCCTGATCACCGACAGCGCCAATCTCGACAAGGCGCTGGAGGTCCGCGAGCGCACGCCGGAACTGAAGCAGATCTTCGTGATCGACGGACCCGCCGGCGACGGCGTGTTGCCGCTGCTGCCGACGATCGGGCGCGCCTCTTCGGATTTCACGACCTTGTCGCTCACGCCCGACACGCCGGGCTTCATCAACTATACTTCCGGCACCACCGGCTGGCCTAAGGGCACCCTGCAGGGTCATCGCTCGATGATCGGCCATATGCCCGGCATCGAAGTGCTCTATGATTTCTTCCCGCAGGAGGGCGACCTGTTGTGGTCGCCGGCCGACTGGTCGTGGCTCGCCGGGCTGATGGACGTACTGATGCCGGCCTGGTTTCACGGCAAGCCGGTCCTGACCTTTCCGATGAAGGGCTTCGACCCCGAACTGGCGCTGACGATGATGGGCCGCCACCAGGTTCGCAACGCCCTGCTGACGCCGACCGTGCTGAAGATGATGCGCCCCGTCGCCCATCTCGTCAGCCGTAACAACCTCAAGCTCCGCAGCATCGCCAGCGGCAGCGAGGCGGTCGGCAAGGACCTGCTCGAGGAGATGAACGCCCTGCTCGGCGCGACGATCAACGAAGGCTTCGGCCAGACCGAATGCAACGTCGTGCTCGGTAATTGCTCCAGCCTCAACTACTACCGCATCGGCGCGCTCGGCACGGCCATGCCCGGCCATATCGCGGCGATCGTCGACGACGACGGCAACCCGCTTCCCGATGGCGAGAAGGGCAACATCGCCTTCAAGCGCCCCGACCCGGTGATGCTGCTGGAATACTGGAACAACCCGAGCGCGACCAAGAGCAAGTTCGCCCAGGACTGGCTGCTGACCGGCGATCTCGGCTCGCGCGACGAGGACGGCTTTTACTGGTTCTTCGGCCGCACCGACGACGTCATCAGCAGTTCCGGCTATCGCATCGGCCCGACCGAGATCGAAGACGCGATCCGCCGCCATCCCGCGGTCACGATGTCGGCGGTGATCGGCGTTCCCGATGCCGAGCGTACCGAGATCATCCGCGCCTATGTCATGCTCGCACCCGGAAAAAAGGGCAGCGACGCGCTCGCCGAAGAGATCCGCGTCTCGGTTCGCGACCGCCTTGCCAAGCATGAATATCCGCGCGAGATCATCTTCGTCGACGCTCTGCCGATGACGGCGACCGGCAAGATCCTGCGCCGGGAACTGCGCGAACAAGCCAAGGCGGAGCGCGCCGAGATCAAGGCCGGCCAGGGCAGATAACAACAATCCGCAAGGGAGGATCCGCATGTCCAAGATCAGGCGCCGCCTCGTCGTCACGGGGCATAACGACAACAACGACAGCATCGTCGCCAGCGAGCAGATCGTCACCGGCACCGAAATCCCCGGCATGCCGGGCTTCGAGACCGTGGTCCTATGGGGCAGCGATACGACGCAGCGCTTCCCCGACAAGGGCGAGAAGCCGCCCATCGCCGCCTATTTCCCGACGCGGGAAGGCTATCGTTTCCTCGAAGTCTACCTGCCGCCCCGCGGCTTCCCTCAAGCCGACACCTCGAGCCACGGCCAGGACGCCGCGGCGCTGCAGAAGGCCCTGCCCGGGCTTGCCGATACCATGACCAAGGGCCGGCCCGGCATGCACCGCACCAAGTCGGTCGACATGATCATCATCATGGAGGGCGCCTGCGTCCTCCAGCTCGACCCCGGCGAGGTGACGCTCAGAGCCGGCGATACGCTGATCGAGAGCGGCACACTCCACGCCTGGACGAACCCGTTCGACGAGCCCTGCCGTTTCCTCGCCGTGGTCATCGGCGCTGACAATGACTTGATGTAAGGACAGAAGATGACTGACAGCCTGAATTTCACCGGCAAGACCGTCCTCGTGATCGGCGGCTCGAGCGGCATCGGCAACGCCACCGCCCAGGCCTTTCGCGCGGCCGGCGCCGAGGTCCATGTCTGGGGCACACGGCCAAGCCCGAAGGACTATGCCGGCGATTCCAATCTCGAGGGCCTGCATTACGCGCAGATGGATGTCGGCGACATCGCGGCGATCGAGGCCTATGAGCCGCCGTTCAAGAAGCTCGACGTGCTGGTGCAGAGCCAGGGCATGGTGCTCTACAAGCGCCAGGAATTCGCCATGGCCGGCTTTTCCAAGGTCTTGAACGTCAACCTGACCAGCCTGATGGCGGCCGCCATGAAGTTCCACGACATGCTCGCGGCGTCAAAGGGCTCGATGATCATCGTCAGTTCGACCGCGGCGTTCCAGGCCACCAAGGGCAATCCCGGCTACAACGCCTCCAAGGCCGGCGCCGCCGGCCTCGCCCGCACGCTGGCCCAGACCTGGGCCGGCGACGGCATCCGCGTCAACGGCATCGCGCCGGGCTTCGTGGCCACCAAAATGACCACGATCACGACCGAGAACCCGGCCCGCCGCGCCGCCGCCGAAGACCGCATCCCGCTCGGCCGCATCGGCGAACCTCACGAAATCGCCGGCGTCGCCCTGTTCCTGGCCTCGCCGCTCGCGAGCTATATCATCGGCCAGACCATCATTGCCGACGGTGGGTTGGTGCTGTAGCTCAGATCACCAGCATCAGCGCCGCTGCGAAGACCAGGTACAGCAGTGCCGCGAGCGACAGCCGCTT
This sequence comes from uncultured Rhodospirillales bacterium, assembly GCA_903897565.1. Classification (GTDB taxonomy): domain Bacteria; phylum Pseudomonadota; class Alphaproteobacteria; order ATCC43930; family CGMCC-115725; genus CAIXXC01. The sequence goes on from CAIUCF010000170.1 coordinate 3,246, forward strand.
GCCGGTGACGACGCAGGTCCGGAAGGTCAGGAACAGATAGACGACGGCGATCATCGTGACGATGCCGGCGATGATCAGGGGGCGATCGAACAGCCACGGTGTGCCGAGTAAGCCGATCGCGGTCGGGATCGTCGCCTGGATCATCATGGCGCCGCTGATGTTGGCGAGCGCGAGGCGTTCCTTGCCCTGGCGCACCCAGATGATGGCGTTCATGGTCTCCGGCATCTCGGTCGCGACCGGGCTCAGCAGGAGCGCGACCAGCTGCGGCGGCATGCCGAGCCACGGTCCGATCACCGCGAGCTGGTCGACGAAGACCCGCGACGCGACGAAGATGGCGACGAGCGCGATTCCCGTCTGCAGCAACGCCCAGCCCACCGCCGGGACGGCGTCATGGGGCCGGAACTTCAACGGCTCCAGCTCTTCCGCCTCGCCGATCGCCCCTGTGCTGCGTAGTTCCTTCCAGACATAGAGCGCGTAGGCGAGGAGAAAGCCGATGCCGAGCCAGGGCTTCCAGGCGAAGGCGACCAGGCCGAGGGCGAACTTGGCGGTGAAGATGCAGAAGAACCAGCCCTGATCGCGGCTCAAGGCCCGGCAATCGGCATCCATGGTCGTCTTGTGCGTCACCCGCCGCGCGATCGTCGCCATCACGGTCAAGCCGACCACGCCATAGGCAAGGGTGCTCAGCGCCAGCGGCCCGCCGAGCGCAGCGCCGACACCGATCTCCCGCTCGGCCGGGCTATGGCCGAACACCACCGCGACGAAGGTCACGACGCTCTCAGGCAGGGCCGTGCCGAAGGCCGCGAGGATCGTGCCGGTCGCCGTCTGGCTGACATTGAGGCGATGGCCGACCCATTCCACGCCGTTCACGAAGAACTCGCAGCACAGGTAGATCGCGATCGCGGAACCGAGGAAGAGAACGAGGGCGAGCGCCATACCATTTTCCGGGGCCGGGCGGACACGCCGATGACATCAACCCTCCGCCCGGCCCGGGTACAGGATCGATGTCAACGGTCTCGCCAAGCTCCTGAACTCGCACGTGCCATGGCCGAAGCCAAGTCTGTTGACACGCGCCCCGCTGGAAGATGCGGGCGGCTACTCCCCACTGACCGGGCGCTTATAGCAGACGCGGTGACGTGGTCAATGGTCGCTATGCGCGGCCGCCTCGTTCTTGGCGGCGAGGCTTTCGAGCCAGTCCATGATCGCCAGCACCGCGCCCGAGGTGACGAAGGCGAGGTGCATGACGACCTGCCATTTCAGCCGCGCTTCGTTGATCGGCTGGTCGTCGATCTGCATGAAGGTCTTGAGCAGCGAGATCGCGGAGATCGCGACGATCGAGGCGATCAGCTTCATCTTGAGGCCGGAGAAATCGACCTTGCCCATCCAGTCCGGTCGATCCTCGTGGCCGGCGGTATCGATCTTGGAGACGAAGCTTTCATAGCCGGAGAACATCACGATCAGCAGCAGATTGCCGGCCAGGGTCAGGTCGACCAGCGACAGCGCCAGCAGGATCGCCTGCTCGCCCATCCCGCTCCCGGTCACGATATGCGGCACCTCCTCGATGAATTCCCGCACGAACGCGATAAGCAGCACGAGGAGGGCGGCGGCGAGACCGAGATAGAACGGCGCCATCAGCCAGCGCGAGGCGAACAGGCCCGTCTCGAAGAAGCGCTCGACAGGACCGCCGCGGGACGGCGTCGTTTCTCGGGGTGCGGGCATCGGCGCGGGATCTCTCGGGGTTGGAGGCGGGCAAAGACGACGCCCAAGATAAGGTCGATGACGAAACAAGGCCAGTCGGTCGCTTCTCTCTCGTGGCAAGACGCGATAGGCTGACCTTCAACAAAAAAGATCCCGGGAGAGACCGCATGACCGCCACCGCCGAAACGCTGATCCTGCATCACTACCCGTTGTCGCCCTTCTCGGAGAAGGTGCGCGTGATCTTCGGCCTCAAATCCGC
>CAIUCF010000171.1 GCA_903897565.1 uncultured Rhodospirillales bacterium
GAGACGGCGCTGACGGGGCCAGGGGCTCCGCGCCGCGCCCCATGGAAAAGAGATTGAGGAAGATGCAGCATCGGAACACATCGTCGCGCTCCTGGTACCGCGCGGTCGCGCCCGTTCTGGCGCTGGCCGCCGTCACCCTGAGCTTGCCCGGCTGCGATGGCGACCAGAACACCAACGCGGTCGCCGCCGAGCAGGCCAAGGCGGTGCGGCGCTACGACGTGCTGCAGTCTGTGGCGCAGAACGGCCATATCATGGTTGCCGTCGGCGCCTATGGCGTGGTCGAGACCTCGAGCGACAACGGCGCCAGCTGGAGCCGTCGCGAACTGCCCGATGCCCCGGCCCTGATCAAGGTCGCGGCCTGCGGCGACGGCCATTTCGCCGCGCTCGACATGAACGGCCAGCTCTGGCACGCCGGCGCCGATGCCGCGAGCTGGGTCGCCGCAGCGATTCCGGCGCAGGACGCGCTGCTCGACCTGACCTGCACCAGCGACAACCATGTCTGGGCGATCGGCGCCCGCAGCGCGATCTTCAGCAGCGCCGACGACGGCAAGACCTGGACGAACCAGTCGCGCGACGAGGACGCCCAGCTCCTCAATATCCAGTTCACCTCGGCCGCCAACGGCGTGATCTCGGGTGAATTCGGCCACGTCATGGTCACCCATGACGGCGGCAAGACCTGGGCCGATGGCGGCTCGCTCGGCGACACCTTCTATCCCCAGGGCATGAATTTCGCCGACGACAACCACGGCGTCGTCGTTGGCCTCAACGGCGTCGAGCAGGAGACCGCCGACGGCGGCAAGACCTGGGCGCTGCATCATGTCCCGACCCAGGCGCCGCTCTACGGCGTGCTGCTGGGCAAGTCGGGCAAGGCCTTCGTGGTCGGCGCCGCCGGCACGGCCTTCACCGGCCTCGGCGATCAGTGGACCGCGCAGCCGGGCCTGCCGCTGACCGATCTGCGCGGCTTGTCTCCGGCCACCGGGACATCCGCATCGACCGTGATCGTCTCGGGAGCCGGCCTGCTGGCGGCGCTCTCCCCGTCTCATACCGGCCTCTAGGGCCGCGCCGTATCCTTGGAAGTGATCATGTCCAGTTTCATCGAGTCCCTGCCGGAAAAATTCTTCAAGCTGCGCGTGCCGCTGCTTGGTCTGGTGGCGGCGATCACGATCTTCTTCGCCCTGCAGCTGCCGGCCCTGCGCATCTACACCGATTTCGAAGGGCTGCTGCCGCAGAAGAACCCCTTCATCAAGGTCCATAACGAGATCCGCTCGCTGTTCGGCGGCGCCAATGTGCTGTCGGTCGCGGTCGAGGTCCAGGATGGCGACATCTTCTCGAACGAGAACCTGGCGCTGATCAACCGCGTCACCAATGCGGTCGACAACCTGCCCGGCGTCAACCACAACCTCGTCAGCTCGATTACCCATCGCACGGCGCGCTTCATCTCGCTGACCGACGAGGGCAATGTCCGCTCCGAGGTCTATTACAACCCCTCGCTCGGCACACTGTCCCCGGCGCAGCTCGCGCAGATGAAGGGCAAGGTTCTGATTGATCCCCGGGTCTACGGGCTGCTGGTGTCGCCGAACCTCAAGGCGGCGCTGATCAAGGCGCAGTTCGTCGACGGCAGGCTCGACTATCTCGGTATCTTCAAGGGCCTGCAGGATCTCCGCGCGGCCGAGAACCACGCCGGCGTGCGCATCTACACGACCGGGCAGCCGGCGCTGATCGGCTGGGTCTATTCCTATCTGCCGCAGAGCCTACAGGTGTTCGGCTATACCGCCGTGATCATCCTCCTGATCCTGGTCGCCTATTTCCGCCGCTTCTACGGGGTGCTGCTGCCGCTGCTCGGCATCACGATCTCGACGACCTGGGGCCTCGGCTACATCGTCCTGCTCGGCTATCACCTCGATCCGCTGATGCTGGTCATTCCGTTCCTGATCGCCGCGCGCGCCATGTCGCACGGCATCCAGCTGGTCGAGCGCTGGTACCAGGAACTGGCGCGGCTCGGCGACGGCCACAAGGCGGCCCACGCGACTCTCGCCGAGATGTTCCATCCCGGCGCGCTCGGCATCACCTGCGATGCGATCGGCCTGATCCTGCTGGTCACCGGCTCGGTTCGGATCAATTTCGAACTCGGCATCTTTACCGCGCTGTGGGCGATCTCCGGCATGCTCAACGTGTTGATCACGATCCCGCTGCTGCTGAGCTACCTGCCGACGCCGAAGCAGACGGTGGTCCAGCATGTCGGCCTGCGCAACGTCATGACCGCGCTCGGCGGCTTCGTGTCGCGGCCGCAGACGGCCAAGGTGCTGACCGTGGTGGCGCTGGCGCTGATCGGCGGCTCGGTGGTGATCGCCCGCGGCATCACGATCGGCGAGGCCGAGCCGGGCTCGCCGCTGCTCTATCGCGCCCATGACTACAACGTCTCCTCGACCGCCGTGAACCAGCTGTTCCCGGGCTCTGAGGAGCTGCTGCTGGTTGCGCGGACCGACAAGCCGGAAGGCATCAAGGATCCGGAGGTGCTCAAGGCGATCGAGCAGTTCCAGAACCACATGCTGCTCGACCCGGCGCTCGGCGGCATCCGCACCGTCCCCAACCTGGTGCGCCAGGTCAACAAGCTGATCCATAACGGCGACGAGCGCTTCCAGCAGATCCCGCCGACACGCAATCTGGTCGGCGGCATCCTGTTCGCCTATGCCACCTCGGCGCCGATCCCGGGCATCCTCAACGGCTATCTCTCGCCCGACTACACCAAGGCCAACCTCGCCTTCTTCTACAAGGATCACAAGGGCGGCACCGTCGATCGCGCCATCGCCATGGCCAGGGAAGGCCAGCAGATGGTGGCCGACATGCACAAGGGCGTGGCGATCGACCTCGCCGGCGGCGTGCTCGGCGTCACCGCGGCGGTCAACCACGACATCTTCCTCGACAACATGCATGTCATCCCGATGGTGTTCCTGCTGGTCTGCGGGCTGGTCGGCTTCTCCTACCGCTCCTGGGGCGCCGGCTTCCTGATGTTCGGCGCCATGGTGATCCCGGCGAGCCTCAGCTACGCCTATCTCGCCCTCAACGGCATCGGCCTCAACATCAATACCGTGCCGCTGATCTCGGTCGGCCTCGGCATCGGCATCGACTACTCGGTCTACATCATCGATCGCATCCGCGACGAGCTGCAGGAGGACGGCGATCTCTCGAAGGCGATCGGCCGCGC
>CAIUCF010000172.1 GCA_903897565.1 uncultured Rhodospirillales bacterium
CGACCATCATACCGGCTTCGCCCATCCCGGCGACCAAGGCGCCGCCGCCCCTCGAGGCTCGTGGGTCGGGCGAGCCGGCGCAGCGTTCAACCGATCGTTCAACGCGCGCTTCGAGGCACTGCTTGCCGGCTATGACCATTGGGTCGGCCGCAGCCTGCGGGCCCCGCGCCGCTCTCTCGCCGCCCTGTTGCTCGGCTGCCTGCTCTGCAGCAGCGTCGCACCGGCCATCGGCATGGCGTATTTCCCACGCACCGACCCCGGCCAGTTCGTCATCAACGTCAAGGCGCCGACCGGCACCCGGATCGAGCAGACGGCGGCCTATGTCGGCCGCGTCGAGGCGATCATCCGCGAGATCGTCCCACCCGGGGAGCTCGATGTCATCGCGTCGAATATCGGCGTGGCGCCAGGCTTCTCGTCGATCTACACCAGCAATACTGGCTCTCACGCCGCCTTCGTCCAGGTCAGCCTGAAGGCCGAGCATCGCACCGGCAGCTATGCCTATATGGATCGGGTCCGCGCCGCGGTCCGCGCGCAACTGCCCCAGCTCACGACCTATTTCCAATCCGGCGGCATCGTGGACGCCGTGCTCAATCTCGGCCTGCCCGCACCGCTCGATATCCAGGTCCGCGGCAGCAGGCTGCACGCGAGCTATGCCGTCGCCACCGCGCTCGCCCGGCGGATCGCGGCGCTGCCCGGCGTCAGCGACGTCTTTATTCCCCAGGATCTGGATGCGCCGTCGCTGCGCATCGACGTCGATCGCGAACATGCCCTGGAGATGGGCCTGAGCCAGAAGGAGGTCGTCAGTGATGTCATCACCTCGCTGACCTCGAACCAGATGATCGCGCCGAGTTACTGGGTCGATCCGAGCAACGGCAATGACTACCTGCTCACCGTCCAGTTCCCTGAAAACAAGATCCGCTCGCTCGACGATCTGCAGACGATTCCGATCCGCGCACCCGGGCGACTCGACGCCTCCCTGCTCGACGCTGTGACCAAGATCACGCCGATCCAGGCGCCGACGGTGGTAAGCCATTACCAGCTCGGCCGGGTGATCGATATCTATGTAGCGCCGAAGCAGGAGAGCATTCGCAGCCTTGCCGCGTCGATCGACCGGTTGGTCGCCGAGACGCCGCTCGAGAAAGGCACGCGGATCGACCTCCGCGGCTCGGTGCAGGCGATGCGGGCCTCGTTCCAGAGCTTCGGACTCGGGCTCTTCCTGTCGGTGCTGCTGGTCTATCTGGTGTTGGTCGCTCAGTTCAAATCCTTCGTTGATCCCTTCGTGATCCTGCTGGCCGTGCCGCCGGGGATTGCCGGCGCCGCCCTTACCCTGGCGGCGACGGGCACCACGCTCAACGTCATGTCGTTGATGGGCATCGTGATGATGGTCGGGATCGTCGTCTCGAACAGCATCCTGATCGTCGAGTTCGCGCACCAATTGCGACGCGATCACGGCCGCGACCCGGGTGCCGCAGTTGCAATCGCGTGTCGCGTCAGGCTGCGGCCGATCCTGATGACGTCGCTGGCGACGATCATCGGCCTGATTCCGATGGCGCTCGCGCTCAGCCCTGGTGCAGAGGCCTATGCCTCGCTGGCAAGGGTCATCATCGGCGGGCTCACTGCCTCGGTGCTGGTGACGATCTTTGTCGTCCCGACAGCCTATCTCCTCGTCTATGGCCGAACCGCTCCGGCGGAGGTCGTGTCATGATGCGCGCCGCCTTCGCCCTGGGCCTGGGCATGCTCGCCGGAACGGCAGTTGCGGCTCCGCCAGAGCAGGGCACCGCGCTGACTCTCGCCGCCGCCCAGGAGATCGCGCTGCGCAACCATCCGCTGATCGGCGGAGCGGCCTCCGACGTCGAGGCAGCAGAGCAGGCGGTGCTGATTGCCCGCGCGCCGCTCTACCCCCAGATCTCCCTGAACGCTGTCCAGACAGTGGCGAGCAATGGCAGTCGCATCGCGGCGATCGGCGGCCTGACCGATCCTACGGTGATCGAGCGGGGCTCGGCGGGCGTCGCGGCGTCGCAACTCCTCTCCGACTTCGGCAAGACCGAAAGCGAGGAAGCCGCAAGCCGTTCGGAGGCCGAAGCCACGATCAGCCAGGGCAGGCTCACGGCAGCGCAGATCGTGCTCAATGTCTCGCAAGCCTATTACGCCGCTCTCGATACCGCGGGGCTTGCCGAGGTTGCCCGGGAGACTCTCTCTCAGCGTCAGGTCCTGTTCGATCAGGTCTCGGCGCTCGCCAGGGCAAAGCTGAAATCCTCCCTCGACGTCAGCATCGCCGGGGGCGATCGGGATGAGGCGCGGCAGTTCCTGATCGACGCGACATCGCAGCACGAGAATGCGCTCGCGAGCCTGTCCGAGGCGCTGGGCGATCCGGATTTTCGTCCCTACGTCCCGCAGCCGCCGGCGGCCATCCCCCAGGTTACCGGCAATCTTCAGCAATATCTCGATGTTGCGCTCACGGCCAATCCGGCCCTTCGGGCGAGCACCGCGCAGAGCGAAGCCGCAAGGCAGCGCGCGCAGGCGGCGCACAAGGCGTTCTATCCGGAGATCGATGCCTTGGCCTATGCCGGCGGCACGCCCGAGACCGGCGCCGGCACGAAGCTGGACAGCACTTACGTCGTCGGCGGCCTCGTGCTGCGGGTACCGCTCTACTCAGGAGGCGCCCTGAGCGCTGACGCCCGTCGTGCAGATGCCCAAGCAGCCGCTGCCGGTTATCAGCTCGAAGAACAGCGCAATCGCCTGCGCCGTGATGTCCACGCCGCCTTCGACGATGTGCGGGCCGCCTACGACAACATCGCGGTTACTCGCTCGATCCTCGACAACGCCGAACGCGCGCTCCGCCTGACTCGCGCGAGCTACCAGATCGGCGCCAGCTCCATCGTTGACCTCAGCGAGGCGCAGCTCCGGCGGACCCAGGCGGCGATCGCCAACACCGATGCCACCTACCGCTATCTGCTCCAGCGCGCCGCGCTCGATTTTCTGCTTGGGGTCTCGACGTCGTCCCCCTGAAGCCTAGCGCCGAGCCCGCGCGGCGGGGGGCGGAACCATCTGTTCGCTATGCAAAAGAGGAAGGAGTCCAAGATGACTAATCCATCTCCCCGCAATCCCGCTCGGCGCCTCGCCCGTGCCAGCCTCGCCTGTATCCTACCGGTGCTGTTGCTCGGCGCCTGTTCGACGCGCTTCGTTAGTTCGGAGGCGCTGGACAATACCGAGCCCGACACCTTCAATCAGGACGCCGTCGTCGATTCCGAGCCGGGGGTCTGGTGGGCGCACCAATACTCGCTTCCGGTCGAGATTCACGGCACGATGCCTGGTCGCTCGACGACCGACCTCGCCTCGCTTTCGCGGCGCGAGCCGCCCGCGTCGGTCCAGGGCAAGCCTGTCCCGCCCTCGATCATCGACCATACCGGACGCATCCTGATGTATGTCCGTCCCGCCCATCTCCCCGAAGATGCTGCCTTATGCGAAGAGCCGGGTCATGTCGGGCAGACCGGCAAAGAAGGCCGCGATACCGAGGTCACGGTCGCGCTCTGCGACGACAGCAAGACACTCGCCGTCGTTCATGGCGTGGTCACCGCCGACGCTTCCGATCAGGAGATCACGAGTGGCTTGGATACGATGCAGAGCGCGCTGTTCTGGGATCTCTACAAGACCCCGGTTATGCCATAGCCGTCGGCGAGTCCTGAATACCGTAGATAAAAGGAAGGCGGATCGAGCGCGTGCTCGATCCGCTGTTTCTTCGGTCCTTGGCTACTTGAATGGATAGTAACGCAAGCTGGCGTAGACTTGATTTTCGATCGCATGTGGCTGGACCGTCGACGTCGCGCCGGCGCCACGGAATGCGTCGAAGCGTGTCGCTGAGTACTGGAGGCCCCACTGCATGGTGCCGGCGGGACCGGAATAGACTTTCCACCAGTTGCCGACCGTCGCCTGCTCGATGCGCCGCAGGTTGATCGTGCAGGCGCCGCCTTCAGTGTAGCAACCGGCCGCCGTGGTCGCGCCAGCGACGCCGGCGCCGTAGCCGGTCACACTGCTCGTCGAGGTGCTGGCATCCTGCTCCATGCCCACATATCCATAGACATCGAGCATGGGTGTTACGTGGCCCACGATACCGAGAAGGGCCTGAATATTACGCACAGGCTTGAACGAGCCATCCGGCTCATAGGCGACATCGGGGAGCTGGGTCGCGCCGTAACGGCCGGTGCCCTCGCCCCACATGCCGCTGAGTTGGACGTCGAGTTTCTTGGGGATAACCGGAATCAATGCCGCGGCGCCGACACCGCCGCCGACGACCATGGCGTTCTGATGAGCCGTGGCAGTCGGGTAGGTCGTACGGTCTTCGAACACGCGGGTGATCCCGAACAGTTCATAATGGCCGAACGAGGTGTCGACCGCGCCCTTCAGGGTCATGTCGGGCGCGATGTTGTTGGTGTAGCTGATGAGGCTGCTGCCCTGCAGCCCGAAGCCGTTGCCGAAATTGGTTGCGTTCTCGACCGTCCCCGGCGCCGTGCCGCCGATAATCGTCTGCGGGTTGTCGAGCGCGAGGCCAACCCAGTACTTCTGGCCGAAATCTTTGACGAAGCGCAGTTCCGGGTTTCGCAGATAGGTAAAGCCCGGTACGTAACTCGCGTCAATTACCAGCGGCGGCTGTTCATCGAGCGGCAACATGCCCTTCTTCTCGAGGGTCGCCAGGGTCCAGGTCTGACCGGCATACATGTGGAAGCCATAATCGAAGCGCTCGTAGCCCGCCCAGACCTGCCGGATGCGCGGGGTGTAGCTGTTCGATTCCTTCGAGTTGGCGCTCACGGCGGCGCCCAGGAAGTCGCCTTCGAAGTAGCCCGCCAAATGGGTATTCTTGTTCGGATCACCACTGAGCATCAAGCTCAGTCGGCTTTGCCGGGCCGTGCCGCGCAATTCGCTCTGATGGTAGTTCGCGCTGTTGCGGAAGGGCACGACCGAGCCACTGAAGCTGCTGCCGATATCGCCCACCTCGTTCTTGTCACGGAACACCGATTCAGCGGCGAGGAAGCCATCAACCTTGAGGGTAAGGCCGTTCCCGAGCTTGAACCCCTTCTTTTTGTTGTACGTAACGACGGAGCTACCCTTCGAGGGCGCCACGGTGGACAGCTTCTTTGAAACGTCGACCTGGTTGGCGACGAGGCCGTCTATCTCGGCCTGCTGCTGTTGCGATGTGGCGACATGGGTTGCCTTCTCGGCCTTCAGTTCGGCGATCTCCTGCTGCAGCTCTTCGATCTGCTTTTCCAGCGTGGCATTCGACGGTGCGGCCTTCGCCGACACTGGAACCACTAGGATCGATAAAGCAAGCATTGAAACGCCGGAGAGAAATATTACATTATTGTGACTAAATCGTGCCATAAGGTCCTCCATGACATGAACGGCCCATGATTTGAGCAGTTCAAGAAAATAAAGCGGAACCTTTTTCTCTGGACGATTCTCGATTTGATATTAAAAAAGATTTTAATATTCACTTTGTGAAATTACGAACGATAGAAGTTATATTCTAAATGGCCGGAATATCGGAGCAATTGGATTATCATCTGTTGTTCGCTTTCACCGTCCCATGCCGGGGAAGGATGTGTTCTTGGATCTCTTTGACTGACCACCTCGGGC
>CAIUCF010000173.1 GCA_903897565.1 uncultured Rhodospirillales bacterium
AATTCGCCGTCGCCTTCTCACCGAGTTTCTCGATCACGCCGCTTGCCATCTTCGACGGGAACCAGCCCGGGGCGATGGCGTTGACGCGAATGCCGTGGCGGCCCCATTCTGCCGCCAGCTGCCGGGTGAAGCCGATAACGCCGGTCTTGGAGGTGTGATAGGCGATCGTCTCCATCGGCGGCAGCGAGCCCTTGAGACCCGCCGTCGAGGCGATGTTGATGATCACCCCGCTCTTGGCCGGCAGCATGGCGCGGCGGCCGATTTCCTGGGTCATCAGCCATAGCCCGTTGAGGTTGAGGTTCATCACCTTCATCCAGGCGTCGAACGGGTAGTCGACCGCCGGGGCGCCCCAGCTGGCGCCGGCATTGTTGACCAGGATATCGACGCGACCGAAACGGGCGACCGCCTGCTCGGCGACTCCAGGGACCGTGTCGAACTTGGAGAGATCGCTGACGAACACCGCCGCCTCGATACCCTTGGCCTCAAGATGCGCCTTGGCCTCGTCGAGTTCGTTGCCCTTGCGTGCCGTCAGGATCAGCTTGGCGCCGGCCTCGCCGAGCCCCGTCGCCATCTGCAGGCCGAGACCGCGGCCGCCGCCGGTGACGATGGCAACGCGGCCGGAGAGATCGAACAGTTTGCTGAGCGTCATGTTTTCCCCTCCTAGTGCTTGGCCGCGGTGTTGCGCTGCACGCCGTGCTTCGCCAGCTCGATCTTGGCAATGGCGCTGCGATGAACCTCGTCCGGGCCGTCGGCCAGCCGCAGGCTGCGGCTCATCGCGTACATATAGGCGAGCGGGAAATCGCCCGAGACGCCGCCGCCGCCATGGGCCTGGATCGCCCAATCGATGATCTGCGTGGCGATATTGGGGGCCACCACCTTGATCATAGCGATCTCGGCGCGGGCGCCCTTGTTGCCGACGGTGTCCATCATATAGGCGGCCTTCAGGGTCATGAGGCGCGCTTGGTCGATCATGCAGCGTGCATCGGCGATGCGTTCGTGCCAGACCGACTGCTCGGAGACCGGCTTGCCGAACGCGACGCGCGACTGCAGCCGCGTGCACATCAGGCCGAGCGCACGCTCGGCGACACCGATCAGGCGCATGCAATGATGGATGCGACCCGGCCCGAGGCGGCCTTGGGCGATCTCGAAGCCGCGACCCTCGCCGAGCAGCACGTTTTCGACCGGGACGCGGACGTTTTCGAGCAGGACTTCCATATGGCCGTGCGGGGCGTCGTCATAGCCGAACACCGAGAGCGCGCGCAGCACCTTGATGCCGGGGGTGTCGGCGGGCACCGCGACCATCGACTGCTGCTGATGCTTGGGCGCGTCGGGATCGGTCTTGCCCATCACGATCATGATCTTGCAGCGCGGGTCGCCGACGCCGCTCGACCACCATTTGCGGCCGTTGATGACGTAGTCGCCGCCCTGGCGTTCGATCCGGGTCTGGATGTTGGTCGCGTCCGACGAGGCCACCTCCGGCTCGGTCATCAGGAAGGCGGAGCGGAATTCGCCCTTGAGCAGCGGATCGAGCCACTGCTTCTTGAGATCTTCGGAGGCGTAACGCTCCAGGGTTTCCATATTGCCGGTATCGGGAGCCGAGCAGTTGAAGACCTCGGCGGCGAAATGGACCTGGCCCATGATCTCGCACAGCGGGGCGTAGTCGAGATTGGAGAGACCCTCGGGCACGCGCGGTGAATGCGGCAGGAACAGGTTCCACAGACCCGCCGCCCGCGCCTTCGGCTTCAGTTCTTCGACGATCTTGGTCGGGATCCAGGCATTGCCGGCCCGGCGATTGGTCTCGACCTCGTCGTGGAAGCGCGCCTCATTGGGATAGATGTCGCGTTCCATGAACGCGATCAGGCGCTCCTGCAACTCACGGCAGCGCGGCGAAAATTCGAAATCCATTGTTTTGCCTCCTTGAACCGTCGCAGCCGCGGTCGCCCGTTACCGGCATCGACTTATTATTGCAATCTTTTGAGCGGCCCGGCTGGGAGCCGAAACGCGGTTCCGCGGACGATGCCGTGAAACGGCGCCGGAGGCAAACATCCAGAACGCTGTCGGTCGGCGAATTCGCCGCTCGCTCTCGAATTCGAATCGCCATGCCGCGATGTTCTTCGCGAAGAATCCGTTCTAGAATCGCCCTCGCTGACATCCACCTCGAGGAAACCACCCTGGAAGCCGCCGGCCTCGCCCTCGACCCAGCCATTGCAACCGAGCCGCGGCGCTGGTGGGTCTACCTCATCGTCAATGAGAAGGGGCGCAGCTATGTCGGAGTGACCTTCGATATCAGCCCGGCGCGGCGTCTGGCCGAGCACAACAGCGCCGGGCCGAAGGCAGCACGCTCCACGCGCAGCCAGGGCCCGTGGGTCTTGATTCATGCCGAGCCGGCAGACGACCGCGGGTCGGCACTGTCCCGGGAATGGCATCTCAAGCGCGACCGCGTCGTGCGGCGCCGGCTCGCCCAAGATTACCGCGCCGCGCAAAGCTGACAGGATCTTGCGGGGTGTTGAAAGCCGTCATCGCCACCCTCTATGCTGCACGCTTCAGCCGTATACCGGCATGCTCCAGGAGAAGACTTTGAACAGGAACGATATCGCGCGGGTCCAGGCCTATCTGCGCAAGACCTTCGCGAACGACAAGATCGTCATCGAAGCCCCCCGCAAAGCCGGCGCGCCGACCGAGGTCAAGATCGGCGACGAGTTCGTCGGCGTCGTCCATCGCGACGATGACGAAGGCGAGGTCTCCTACTCGCTCGTCGTCTCGATACTCGAGGAAGATCTCCCCGTCGCCGCCCCGGCCGAGGCCAAGGCTCCGCGCCGCTAGAACCGCCTACCAGGTCGCCGGCAACGCGGTCATGCCGCGGAACAGGAAGCCCTCGCGCCAGGCCGGCTTGTCGGTCGCGACCCGCATCTGGGGCAGTCGGCGCGCCAGGGTCGAAAAGGCGATCTGACTTTCCAAACGGGCGAGTACGGCGCCGGCGCAGAAATGGATGCCGCCGCCGAAGCTCATGTGTCGGGTCGCATCGCGGGTGATGTCGAAGCGCTCCGGGTCCTCGAACACCGCGGGATCGCGATTGGCCCCGCCGATGAGGGTCAA
>CAIUCF010000174.1 GCA_903897565.1 uncultured Rhodospirillales bacterium
CGGCCGACCGGTGAGCCGCTCGTAGATCAGCCGGCCGACGATCTGCCCGTCCTCGATCAGGAACGGCACCTCGTGCGAGCGCACCTCCAGCACGGCGCGGCTGCCGCTGCCGCCGGTTTCGGCCCAGCCGAAGCCGGGGTCGAAGAAGCCGGCGTAGTGGACGCGGAATTCGCCCACCAGCGTGTCGTAGGGCAGCATTTCGGCAGCGTAGTCGGGTGGGACCACGACGGCTTCCTTGGAGGCGAGGATGTAGAAATCCTGCGGGTCGAGCACGACCCCGTCCTCGCGGGCATGGACCGGTTCCCAGAAGTCGACCGGGTCGTAATGATTGATGCGGTCGAGTTCGATCAGCGCGGCGTGGCGCTTGGCGCGATAGCCGACGACACCGTTCCAGGCCTCGCCAGCGAGATCGACAGTGAAAGCAAGGCCGTTCTTGATGTCGGCCTCGCCGATCTCCGGCCCGTCGACCAGGCTCACGGCCTCGTGCAAGCGCTTCAACTCGGCGTCACTCGGCTGCGGCGTGCCGCGGCGGATGCGCAGCTGCATCAGACGGGTGCCCTCGCGGACCTTGACGGCGAAGGCGCGCGGCGAGATTTCGGCGTACAAAGGTCCGCGATAACCTTCGCGGACGCGATCGAATTCCGGGCCGTTGTCGGTCAGCAGCCGCGAGAACAGGTCGAGCCGGCCGGTCGAGCTCTTGGGATTGGCGATCGCGCTCATGCGCTTGCGCAGGGCGAGGGATTCCAGCAGCGGTACGATATAGACGCAGTTGCGCTCGAACACCGCGCCCTTGGTGAGGTCGAGCGTGTACATGGCGTAGCGCTCGAGCTTCTGCTCGACCGTGCTGTTGCGGCCGGGCAGGAAACTGGCCCGCACCCGATAGGCGATGGGCCCGAGGCGGAGATCGAGGCTGGCCGGCTGGATCTGATCCGGGTCGAGCGGCGCCGAGAGCAGGATCTCGCGGCCCTGCTCCACCATCTCACGCAGGGATTGCGAAGGCAGGATGCCGGTTGAGCGTTCGCCGTCGCTGTCGGCGGCGATGTCGGGGATATCTGTCGTCATGGGTCCCGGTTCTACTCGACCGTCACGCTTTTGGCGAGGTTGCGCGGCTGGTCGACATCGGTGCCCTTGAGCACGGCGACGTGATAGGCGAGCAGTTGCAGCGGCACGGCGTAGAGGATCGGCGCCACGAACGGATCGCAGGACGGCAGCACGAAGCTCGCCATTACCTTGTCGCCGAGCGCGGTCACGCCCTCGGCATCCGAGAGCAGGATCACCTGGCCGCCGCGCGCCATGACCTCCTGGGTGTTCGACAGCGTCTTCTCGAACAGCACCGAGGGTGGGGCGACGACAATCACCGGCATGTGCTCGTCGATCAGCGCGATCGGACCGTGCTTCATCTCGCCGGCGGCGTAGCCCTCGGCATGGATGTAGCTCAACTCCTTGAGCTTGAGCGCACCTTCGAGCGCCAGCGGGTAGGCGGTGCCGCGGCCGAGATAGAGCACGTCGCGGGTCTCGACCAGCAGCTTGGCCAGGGTCGCGAGCAGCGGCGCGTCGCCGAGCACCTGGCTCAGCAGCGACGGCGTCTCGGCGAGTGCGGTGGCCAGTGCTGCGGCCTCGGCGTCGCTGAGCCGGCCGCGACGATGGGCGAGCGCGAGTACGAAGCAGGCCAGCACGGCGAGCTGCGCGGTGAAGGCCTTGGTGGAGGCGACGCCGATCTCCGGGCCGCACAGGGTGTGAAGCACGGCGTCCGACTCCCGCGCCATGCTGCTTTCGGGCTGGTTGACCAGACAGATGATCTTCTGCCCCAGCGCCTTGGCGTGGCGCAGCGCCGCCAGGGTATCGGCGGTCTCGCCGGATTGCGAGATGAACAGGGCGAGGCCCTTGGGCGCCATCTCGACGACGCGGTAGCGGAACTCCGAGGCGATATCGACCTCGACCGGCAGCCGCGCCAGCTGCTCGATCCAGTATTTCGCGACCATCGCCGAGTGGTACGAGGTGCCGCAGGCCACGATCGTGACATGGCTGAAGTCGGCGAGGTCGAACGGCAAGCTCGGCAAGCACACCTTGCGCGTCGCCGGGTCGACCAGCGCATTCAAGGTATCGCCGAGCACCGCCGGTTGCTCGAAGATTTCCTTGAGCATGAAGTGTCGATAGTCGCCCTTGCCGATCGCCGCCCCCGACAGCGCCGTCAGCTTGACCGTCCGCGTCACCGGCTTGTCTTCGTGGTCGAAGATCTCGGCGCCGGAGCGGCGCAGCACCGCCCAGTCGCCCTCTTCCAGGTAGCAGATCCGTTGGGTCAGCGGCGCCAGCGCCAACGCGTCGGAGCCGACATACATCTCGCCGTCGCCATAACCGAGCGCCAGCGGCGAGCCACGGCGGGCACAGATCAGGAAATCGGGATGATCGGTGAACAGGATCGCGAGCGCGAAGGCGCCGTGGAGCCGGCGCAAGGTCTTGGAGACCGCCTGCTCCGGCGTCGACCCGGTATCCAGGAAGAAGGTCAACAGGACGGCGACAGCCTCGGTGTCGGTGTCGGACTGGAACTGGTACCCGGCTCCCGTCAGCTCGGCTTTGAGCGTCGCGTAATTTTCGATGATTCCGTTATGGACCACGGCACACCGCGCCGTCGCGATGGGATGGGCATTACGCTCGAGCGGCGCGCCATGCGTCGCCCAGCGGGTATGGCCGATGCCGACCTTGCCGGCAAGCGGCTCGGATTCCAGGCGTCGGGCCAGGCTCGCGAGCTTACCCTCGGCGCGGCGGCGTTCGATCTTGCCGTCGACCAAGGTGGCGATGCCTGCCGAGTCATAGCCGCGATATTCGAGGCGCCGCAACCCTTCGAGCACCAGCGGCGCAGCGTCCTGGAGGCCGATCAGGCCGATGATTCCACACATGGCGTTCAGGCCTTCTTTCCGGCGGTGGCGCGACGGTTCTCGCGGAAACGGGTTGCCTGTTCCGGCTTGGTGACCTGGCGGGAGCGGCCGAGGCCGAGCGAATTCGCCGGCAGATCTTCGGTGATGACGCTGCCGGCCGCGGTGATCGCGCCGTCGCCGATGGTCACGGGGGCGACGAAGGCGGTATCGCTGCCGACGAAGACATCGGCGCCGATGGTGGTGCGATGCTTGGCGAAGCCGTCGTAATTACAGGTGATGGTGCCGGCGCCGATATTGGAACGCGGCCCGACCGTGGCGTCGCCGAGATAGGTCAGGTGGTTGGCCTTCGCGCCCGCCGCCATGGTGGTGTTCTTGAGTTCGACGAAATTGCCGATATGGACGCCCTCGGCGAGAACGCTGCCGGGGCGCAGCCGCGCGAACGGACCGATGATCGCATCGCTGGCGATGGTGGCGCCCTCGATATGCGAGAACGGCTTGATCTCGACGCGGTCGGCGATGCTGACACCGGGGCCGATCACGACGTTCTGGCCGATCACGACATCGCGGCCGAAGCGGGTATCGGCGCTGAGATATATGCTGGCGGGATCGCTCAGGGTCACGCCCTCCTCCATCGCCTTGACGCGCAGACGCTGCTGGAAGATCGCCTCGGCGGCGGCGAGATCGACGCGGGAATTGACGCCGGCCAACTCGTCGGCGTCAGCCTCGACGGCACGAACATTGAGGCCCTGGGCGCGGGCCAAGGCGACGATATCGGTCAGGTAGTATTCGCCCTTGAGCGGGTTCGGCACGATCTGGTCGATCAGGCTCCAGAGATAGGTGCCGGCGATCGCCATCACGCCGGAATTGCACAAGCCGATCTGCAGCTGCTCTGGGGTCGCGTCGGCGGCCTCCACGATTGCCGACAAGGTGCCGTCGGGATCGACGATCAGCCGGCCATAGGCACCGGGATCGGCAGGCGTCATCCCCAACACGACCACTGCCGCGTCGTAAGCACGGCGCGCGGCGACGAGGCTGCGCAGGGTCTGCGCCGTCAGCAGCGGCGTGTCGCCATAGACGACGAGGACCGTATCCGCGGTGATCGCCCCGAGCGCCTCGCGCGCGGCCGCGACGGCATGGCCGGTACCGAGCTGTTCGGCCTGCAACGCCACCGGATGAGGTTGCGCAGCGGCGGCAACACCGGGCATGTTGGGACCAGCGACGACGACGGTGCGATCAGGCCCCAATTCGGCGATGCCGTCGAGAACATGGGCGAGCATCGGCTTGCCGGCGATGCGGTGCAGCACCTTGGGCAGATCGGACCGCATCCGGGTGCCCTTGCCTGCGGCGAGGACGACGGCAGCGAGACGGAAAAACGACATGATTCCTGCGAATGTAAGCTTTACGATTGGCAAAATTTGCACAGGTTTTGTGGCCTGCGCCAAACAAGAAATGTGACTGAAGATGAAAGCGCTCGATTCCTGCCTGATAATCTTCGACCTCGACGGCACGCTGATCGACAGTGCCGGCGATATTTGTTTGGCTGTCAATGGCTTGCTCGCTGAACTGGACTGCGAGCCGCTCTCGGTCGCCGAGGTTCGCGGCTTCGTCGGCGAAGGTGCCCGGCGGCTGGTCGAGAAGCTTCTGGTCGCCCGCCCCGACGCCCGGACCGATGTCGATTCGGCACTCGCCCGCTTCCTGCATCTCTACGAGACCACACCGACGACCCACACCACGCTCTATCCGGACCTGCGCCCGACGCTCGAAGGCCTGATCGCGGCGGGCGCCACCCTGGCGGTCTGCACCAATAAGCCGGGCACGGCGACCCGTAACGTGCTGCGCGACCTCGATCTGGCGCGCTACTTCGAGACCGTGATCGCCGGCGACACGCTGCACGTGCGCAAGCCCGATCCCGGCATGATCGACGCCGTGATTTCCCTGAACGGCCACGAGACCAAGCACGTCGTCCTCGTCGGCGACAGCGAGATCGACGCCGCGACCGCGATCGCCGCGGAGATCCCGTTCATCCTGATGACCTTCGGCTATCGCCACAAGCCGGCCGAGGAAATCCCGGCGACACACCGCCTCGATCACTTCAAGGATCTGATCGGCTTGCTGCCGCTCGGCGCTGGATTATCCTGAACACCCCGGTATCATGATCGGGACCCTTGCCCCCGATCGGACCAAGATGGACGCGCCCCGGATCAGCCTCGTCACCACCTGTCTCAATGCCGGCGCTACGATCGAGCGTACCGTGATCTCGGTGCTCGGGCAGCGCTACCCGAAACTCGACTACATCGTCATGGACGGCGGCTCGCAGGACGGCACGGCGGAAGTGCTGCGCCGCTATCGCCGTTTCTTCGCCCATCTCGACGCGGGACCGGCTGAATCGCGGGCCGCCCTGGCCGCCAAGGGCTTCGCGCGCGCCGAAGGCGAGATCATGGCCTGGATCGATGACGATACGACCCTGGCACCGCTGACGCTCGACTTCGTCTCCTGGTTCTTCACGGCCCATCCGACCGTCGACGTGATCTATAGTCATCGGCTGACCATCGATGGCGAGGACCGCGCCGTCGGTTACGATATTCTGCCGGCACTCTCGGCGAAACAGGCGCGTCGCCACCCGCTGATTCCCCAGGAAACCTGCTTCTGGCGGCGATCGCTCTACGAACGCTGCGGCGGGATCGATCCTCGCTTTACCGCCGCACCCGCCTATGATCTCCAGGTCCGCTTGCTCGAACGCGGTCGCGCGCGACGGGTCGACCGCTTTCTCGCCGCGCGCCGTCGGCGGCCGGATACGAATGGCGGAATGCCGGCGGGCTTCGAGGACGAGGTCCGCCATATCCAGGCGGTCCATGGCATGACACCGCGCGCCTGGTCGCGGTGGTCCGAGGCCCGGCTCCGTGACACGATTGCGGCACATGGTCAGCAATTCGCCGAGGCCGGCGCCTGTCGGCCGGGATGTCTTCCCGGCCTCGGCTGGAGCTATGATCGATTGTGGGGTGGTACCCTGCACGTTCCCAGAGAGAACGGGGTCTGACGATCCGTTATCGCCATCATCACGAACCCTTGGAATTCGAGATCGGTGTCTAGCGAACGACGCTGCATTGCGATCACCGGGAGAGCCCGCCGGGTCGGGACTCTCCTATCAGCAGTCGAGGCGCAATGCGAAAATTTGCAAATTGCAAGGCATTTTGCAAACACTCTTGCGCCCGACGAGACGACCGACCCGTCAAAAACCGGCGTGATGCGCCTCCGCGCCCGCTGCCGCGCGCTCGCGCTTGACGAAAGGCTGGCCCCGGCGCGCGGCTTCGATAATCGATGCGTGACGGCAGATGCTCTCGGGAATTTCGCTCTCTCCCTTGATATACCTTGAAATTGTTGCCCTTTTACGGCCGAGCTGATCCGCGGCGGCAGTGAGCGACAGGTTCATCCTGCGCATCCACGCGGCAAGGTCGTCGGCGCTGGCGATTTCGATCAATCCGGACATGAGCTTCTCCCGTCAGATGTAGGGTCATCGGAACGGACCCTTCACGCGGAGACACTGCAACTGCCTTGCCGAACTCTGGCACGTCGGGAAGCACGACGTTTCGACTTCGTCACGAACCTCGAGTTTTATCGAAATACAAACATGAACAAATAGTAACGATAATATATTTTGATTAAATCTAGATTAAACATCGTTAATAAATTGTCTATATATTGAGTTCACAAAAATATCACACTATTTGGATCGAACATCATTCATGATCGTTTACTGGAGATCGCAAAATGCGCGATCAACTAGGAGAGGATCCGTGCTCGCACTAGAACAACGACCAGACGTGACGGAAATGTTGCGGCATGATCGAGCGCTCCGGGAGGCGCTGGCAAGACATGAATCCGCGCTCGGTCGGTTGCGTTACGAACTGCCGAACCCCAGCGAGGCGACGCTGTCGGAACTGGCGGCGGCGGAAGCCGAGCTACGGCGCTCGCAAAAGCTTAGAGACGCCTTCGTCCAGCGTCGCGGATAGATCAGGCGCTCGCCGTATCGAGCAGGGCGAGGTCCTGCGGCGTCAGCGCGAGGTGAACGGACCGCGCCAGGCTCGCCATTTGCTTGAGATTGGTCGCGCTCGCGATCGGCGCAGTAACGGCCTTCTGTGCGATGAGCCAGGCCAGAGCGACTTCGGCCGGCTTCGCACCGTGCTGGGAAGCGACGGCATCAAGCGCGTCGAGAATGCGCATTCCCCGGGGATTGAGATACTTGGCAATACCCTCGCCCCGGGCGCTCTTGGCCAGATCGGCCTCCGAGCGATACTTGCCTGAGAGAAAGCCGGAGGCGAGGCTGTAATAGGTGATCACGCCGATATTCTCGCGGAGTACCAGCTCCTGCAGCGCCGGGTCGAAGCCACCGCGATCGAATAGATTATATTCGGGTTGCAGCGTCTGATAGCGCGGCAAGTCCCGCTCCTTCGCCACTTTGAGGGCGGCTGCCAGCTGCGCGGCGTTGAAGTTCGAGCAGCCGATCGCGCGGATCTTGCCGGCCTTCAGCAATCTGTCGTAGGCCCCCAAGGTCTCTTCGTTGCTGGCGCTGGCGACATACCAATGCGACTGGTAGAGGTCGATCTGCTCGATGCCGAGGCGACGCAGCGAGCCTTCGACAGATGACGCGATCCAGGGGGCGGAGAGATCCTTCTCCGGCTTGCCGAGGGCAGAGCCCACCTTGGTCAGGATCAACACCTTGTCGCGCTTGGCCGGATTGGCCTTCAGCCACTTGCCGATGATGGTCTCGGACTCGCCGCCGACATTGCCTGGCGCCCAGGCCGAATAGACATCGGCGGTATCGATCGCATTGAGTCCAGCATCGACGAATGCGTCGAGCAGCGCAAAACTGGTCTTCTCATCGACCGTCCAACCGAACACGTTGCCGCCGAAGACGAGAGGCGCGATATCGAGACCGGTCGTGCCGAGGGGTCGCAGTGTCATGGGTCGATGCCTCCAGCTATGTCGCGCCCGATACCGACGCGTCACCATTGCATTCTCGATTAGCTCATGCGCATCGCAAACGCCAGACGCCTGTTCGACTCGGGACCGATACTCAGTCTCGATGCCACCGAAGGCGCCCGATAATTAACTGATATTTCTATGTAATCCTGCGGAGAATTGACATCCCTGAGGTCGCTTGACAAATCTCCGGCCGTGTTGCGACCATCCAGCGCGGCATGGATCCGGCAGCACATAATCAATGGACTAAGATGCCCAACCCGAGCGGCAACGCTGCGCTACTCGCCCATAAGATCACCGCGCCGCAGCCCCATCGTAATGCTGTCGAGCGCCGCGCCCTGCTGACTCGGCTCGGGGAAACCGGCCGCGAGCGAGTCTTCTTCATCCACGGGCCGGCCGGCCACGGCAAGACCTCGCTGATGCTGCAGGCCGAGGCCGCGGCGCGGGCGAAGGGGATGGCCACGGGCTGGCTGTCGCTCGATGAAACTGACAACGACAATCGGCGGTTCCTGGGCCAGCTCCAGAAGATCTTCTCGAGCCTCGGCAATCCCCTCCCAATTCCCGCGAGCGAGGCCGAGCCCCCTGTGAGCGAGCCGGGACCCGGCTGGCTCTTCAACCAGCTGGCCCTGGTCGATCGGCCGGCGGCGATCTTCCTCGACGACCTCCACGCCGTCACCCACCCCTCGACGATCGGGCTGTTGCGGCAGCTCCTGCTCGACAGCCCGCCGCGCATTCATTGGTACATCGCCAGCCGAACCCTGCCGGACCTTGCCGTCGCGCGCCTGGTCGTCAATGAAGAAGCCGTAATTCTCCAGGCCGCTGAACTTCGCTTCACCCGCGACGAAACGCGGATGTTCTTCGACCGCGACAACCGCTTTGCGCTCACGGGGGATGAGCAGGAGGCGATCTATCTGGCGACCGAAGGCTGGCCGGCGGCGCTGCAACTCTACCGCCTCGCCCTCCATACCCCCGATGTCCGCGCCGATCTGCGCCTGCGCCTGCGCCACCAGCCGCGCGAGTTGACCGATTATCTCGCCGACAACGTCCTGTCGCATCAGGACCCGGCGGTGAAGGAGTTCCTGCTCAAGACCTCCTGGCTACAACGGATGTCGGCGCCGTTGTGCGACGCCGTGCTCGGGCGCACCGATTCCTACAACATCCTGTCGTCGCTCGAGCGCGCCGGTCTGTTCGTGCGCAAACACACTTCGGACGAAGGCTGGTACACGTATCACGCCATCTTCTCGCAGTTCCTGCAGCACCACGCCCGTTCGGTGGGGATCGACTCGGTCAAGGACATCCATCGCCGCAGCGCCGAATGGTATGTTCGCAACGGCTTCCTCGAAGACGCCGTCTATCACTATTGCCAGGCCGGAGAGTTTTCGCTCGCGGCGGACAGCTTCGACGAACTCGCCGAGCGGCTGGTCCCGGACGGGCAGATGGTCACGGTCGAGCGCTGGTCTGAAGAGCTGCCCTTGGCCGAGCTGGAGAAGCGGCCCGGGCTGGTCGCCAAGATCGTGTGGTCACTGTCGTTCCTCCTGAGCCGCCAGCGCAAGCTCGGGCCACTCCTGGAAATCCTGCGCCGTTCCCCGCCACAGCCCGGCATGACCGCCGATCCGACGGTGGCCCGGTGCATGGCGCGCCTGCTTGAAGACGACCTCGCCGACGCTGCGGCGATCGTCACCGGCATCGACACCGACGAGGCGGGCATCTCGTCGTTTCGCGCGTTCGAGCTCAGCGGCGTGGCGAATGCCCGCGGCTACGCCGCGATGGCGTCCGGCGATTTCGATACCGCGCTGACGCAACTGGCCCGCGGCCGGGAGCTCAGCGATCGCGGCGGCGCGACCTTCACCTGGGCCTATTCGATCGGCAAGACCGCGATCACCATGGTGGCGCAGGGCCGTCTGCAGGAGGCCCTGGTGCGTTTTCGCGCCGCGCTCGCCGACCCGCGAATGTTCGTGGCAGAATCGATCTCGAAGGCCTGTCTCGCCTCCGGCTACGTCATGGCGCTCTACGAGGCCGATGAGCTCGATCACACGCTCGACTTCTTCCTGACGGTGCGCGACCGCACCGCGAACGCCTTCATCCATGATTACCTCGCCGTCACCTATACGGCGATCGCCCGCATCTACGATATCCGTGGCCAACCCGACAAGGCGCTGCAGACGCTCGACGAGGCGGAAGAGCTCGCCTATGCCGGCCATTGGCCGCGCGTCACCGGGCTCATCAGATGGGCCCGAGTCCATCGCGAACTGCTCGCCGGCCGGCTCGACCAGGCCCAGATCATCGCCGGCAAGATCGCGCTCACAGAATCGCCGCCCGATCTCCACTGGGTGCGGTTTTCCGAGGAGACTGCGGGCGCCGAAATCGGCCGGATTCGCCTCGCGCTGCATGCCGGCGAGCCGGCGCGCGCCCTCGAGCTGATCGCCCCGGTGCTCGCAGCCGCGACGGCCAGGCATCGGGTGTTCCGCGAGATCAAGCTCTGCGCCCTCGCTGCCTTGGCCGAGGCGCGGCTTGGTCGCGAGGGCGCCGCCCATCAGCGGCTGGAGCAGGCGCTCCGCCTCGCCGCGCCGGGTGGCTATGTCCGCAGCTTCCTCGACGAGGGCGAGATGATGGCGCAGCTGCTGATGGCGCATGCGCATCTCAAAGGGGCGCAGCGCAGCCCGGGCCCCGCCTGCACCTGCGATCGCGCCACCGGAGAATTCCTCGGCCGCCTGGTCCAGGCCATCAGCGGCGAGCCGGGCGCATCCGAAGCGGAAGGCCCCGCCCCGCCCTTGGTCGTGAAGCGCACCGCCCCCGACGGCTTTACCAAGCGCGAGCAGGTTGTGTTGTCGATGCTGGTGCGCTATGCCTCGAACGAAGAGATCGCCGCAGCGATGTTCGTCACCAAGGACACGCTCAAATACCATCTGAAGAACATCTACGGGAAACTCTGCGTCAGCACGCGCCTCGAGGCGATCCGCGTCGCCGTGGAGATGGGCTACAAATAGTCGAACAAATACCCCTCCCGGGGCAAAATTCCCCTTTCAGGGTAGGGTAATTACCCCGCCACTGGGATACGATCTCCCCAAGTCGCAGTGCAAAGCCGACGCTGGGGAGAAGAACTGATGGGTAAGCTGATCAATATCGACAACGGGGGAACGTTGACGGATGTCTGCGTCATCGATGGCGAAAACATCTATCGCGCCAAGACGCTGACCACGCCGCACGATCTCTCCCGATGTTTCTTTGACGGGCTGACCAAGGCATCGCAACAAGTCTATGGCCAGGAGGACCTGCTGGCCCTCTTGTTGTCGACCGATCATATCCGCTATTCGACCACGCAAGGCACCAACGCGCTGATCGAGCGTAAGGGTCCCCGCCTCGGCCTCATCCTCAGCGGCACGCTGACCAAGGACGCGGTGCAGCAGGCAGGAACCGGCAATCTCTACGAAGCCCTTATCGAAGACCGCTTCGACCGGCTCGATGCCGGCCTCGATGACGCGGCCTTCGAACTTGCGCTGGTAAAGGCCGTCAATGGCCTGACCTCGGCCGGAGCGAACCGTATCGTGGTGGCCCATGGCGGCCCGGATCGCGCCG
>CAIUCF010000175.1 GCA_903897565.1 uncultured Rhodospirillales bacterium
CGGCGCGATCCGGCTCGGGCCGAAGACCGTGCTCGCGCATTTCGGCGAGATCCATCCCCGGCTGATGCGGGTGCTCGACCTGAGGGGCCCCGCGATCGGTTTCGAGGTCTATCTCGACGCCATCCCCTTCGCCAAGGCGGGCAAGGGCAAGGGGGCGTTCCGGCCCTCGGCGCTGCAGCCGGTCGAGCGCGACTTCGCCTTCATTCTGGACGAGAGCGTGACAGCCGAGCAACTGTTGCGGGCGGCGAAGGGGTCCGATCGCAAACTGATCAGCGATATTCGGCTGTTCGACGTCTATACCGGTCCGGGCGTGCCCGAGGGCAAGAAGTCGCTGGCGTTCACGGTGACCCTGCAGCCGGTCGAGGCGACCCTGACGGACGAGGTGCTGGAGCAGTTCTCCAAGGCGCTGGTCGCCAATGTGGCCAAGCAGACCGGCGGCGTGTTGAGAGGATAGAGGAGATGGCGATGCGCAAGCGGCTCTTCATCGACGGCGAAGCCGGCACCACCGGGCTCGAGATCTTCGCGCGCCTCAAGGAGCGGCCGGACCTCGAGATCCTCCGGCTCGCGCCCGAGCGGCGCAAGGATGCCGGCGCGCGGGCCGAGGCCCTGAACAGCAGCGATCTCGCCGTGCTCTGCCTGCCCGACGACGCCGCGGTCGAGGCGGTGGCGTTGATCACCAATCCGGCGACGCGGGTGCTCGACGCCAGCACGGCGCACCGCACCCTGCCGGACTGGGTCTATGGCTTTGCCGAATTGACGAAGGGCCAGGCCGAACGCATCGCGGCGGCGAGCCGGGTCGGCAATCCGGGCTGCTACGCCACCGGCGCCATCGCGCTGCTGCGGCCGTTGATCGAGGCCGGCGTGCTGCCAAGGGACTATCCCGTCGCGCTCAACGCGGTCTCCGGCTACACCGGCGGCGGCAAGTCGATGATCGCGGCCTTCGAGAACCCGGAGAGCCCCGGCTACGAGACCACAGGCGGTTTCGAATACGGGCTGAGCTTCCAGCACAAGCATGTCCCGGAGATCGTCGGCCACAGCGGGCTCGGCCATCCGCCCGTGTTCATCCCGTCGGTCGGGCGCTATCCGCGCGGCATGCTCGTCAACCTGCCGCTGGCGCTCTGGCACCTCGCGCCCGATCTGTCGGCGGACACGCTGCACCGGATCTATGCCGAACATTACGCTGGTGGTGGCCAGGTGCGGGTGAAGCCCCTGCGCAAGGTCGGCGGCAAGGAGGGCGCGGGCGACCGTATCGAGGCCGACGGCCTCGCCAATACCGATTTCCTCGACATCCATGTTTATGTGAACGAAGCGACGAGCCAAGTGCTCGTGGTGGCGCAACTCGACAATCTCGGCAAGGGCGCCTGCGGCGCTGCGATCCAGAATATCGGCCTGATGCTCGGTCTCGATGGGCTGGGGTGAGAACGGGATCGCGTTGGACCGTGTCGCGCCAGCCATAGGACCGTCATCCCCGCGAAGGCGGGGATCCGTCCGGCCGTCGGAGCGGATCGGTGCCTGCAACATCGGACCTGACGGCGCCATGGATCCCCGCCTTCGCAGGAATGACGGGGGAGGGCGGTGGCTGCCGGTGAACGAGACCTTCCGGTGAGCAGCACCACTTCCCTGCTATTGTCGCGCCGCTTTCTGCCGTTGTTCCTGATCCAGACCAGCAGCTCCTTCGCCGATAACGAGTTCAAGAGCGCGTTCACGATGTTCGCGACCTATCGGCTGCCGCTGACCGGCGCCCAGGCCGGCATGCTCGGCGCGGCGGCGGCCGCCATGGTGGTGGTGCCGTTCATGCTGTATTCGGCCAATGCCGCACGCATGGCGGATTCGATCGAGCGCAAGGTGCTGCTGCGCGGTCTCAAATACTTCGAGCTGGTCACCGCCCTGGTCGCGGTCGCTGCCTTGCTGATCGGCAATCTGACCTCGGGGCTGATCGCGTTGTTCGCCTTCGGTGCCCAGGCCGCGGTATCGAGCCCGGTCAAATACGCGCTGCTGCCGCAATATCTCGGCAAGAACGAACTCGTCGCCGGCAACGGCTTGTTCGAGGGCGGCACCTTCATCGCGACCCTGGCCGGCGGCATTCTCGGCAACCTCGCCGCGGAACCACATTGGGGCGCGCAAGCGGCCGGCGCGATCCTGATCGCCTCGGTCCTGGTCGGCGTGGTGGCGAGCCATTTCCTCGAACCCGCGCCCTGTCCCCATCCCGGTGCCCGGATCAGCTGGGTGCCGCTCAACGGCGCGCGCCGGGTGATCCGGCAGGCCGCCGCCTTGCCGGCCATCCATCTGCCGATCCTCGGCATCTCCTGGTATTGGGTCGTGGGCGCGATCCTGCTGTCGCAGTTTCCGGCCTGGACCAAGCAGTCGCTCGACGCCGACAACATGGTCGTCACCCTGTTCCTGACGGTCTTTTCCGTCGGCATCCTCATCGGCGCCGTGCTCTGCGGCAAGTTGCTCAAGGGCGAGACCTCGGGACGCCTTGCGGGACCCTCGGCGCTCGTCATGGCCGTCGCCTTGCTCGACCTGTGGCTCGCCAACCCACCGGCACACCCGCTCGCCGATAGCCTGATCGGCATCGTGGGATTTGTCTCGACCGCGAATGGCTGGCGCGTGCTCGCCGATTTGGCCGTGATCTCGATCTGCGGCGGCGTCTTCGTCGTTCCACTCTATGCCGTGGTCCAACAGCGCAGCCCCGCGGACCAGCGTGCCGGCATGGTCGCCGCCAACAATATCTGGAACTCGACCTTCATGACGATCGCCGCCGGCCTCTGCGCCCTGATGCTGGCGCTGGGGGTGTCCGTGCCGGGACTCTTCGCCGTCCTGGCCGTGGGCACCCTGGTCACCGCCGGTCTGTCGTTCCGATACCTGCGCCAGACGGATAGCTAGGCCCAACCCGGGCTAGTTCGCGGCAGGCTCCGGTGCCGGCGCGGCTGGCGTCGTATTCGCCGCCGTCACGTCCTTGGCACGCTTGCCGCGGCGATGCGGCATCAGATCGCTATCGGCGATCTGGCGCTGCTGCACCGTCAGGCTGGCCCAGAGCGGCGCCAGCGCCTGCGCCTCGCCGGCGTATTGCTTCTGCTGCTGCGCCAGCCAGGACGGCAGGTCGAGCGCCGGCTGGGTGCGATGCGCGGCGTAATCCGCCTTGCGCTCCTCGACATAGGCGTCCCAGAGCGGCTTCTGCGTCGGGGTCAGATTGAGATCGGCCTCGGCCTTGGCCATTTTCTCGGTGAAGGAGAGCTTGGTCCCGCGGCTTGGAGCCGGACCGGGGCCGGTCGCCTGGGCGAGGGCCGGGGTGATCAGGAGCAGGGTCGCCAGACCCATGATTTTCAACGAACGCGGCATGATAATTCCTCCGTTGTGGCGAAGGGATCTGTATCATGTTCCTAGTTTGTTCTCAACACCTAAAAGCGTGAACGACGACTCATAACATAACCTGGGGGTAGCCGTCAGCCCGAGATGGATCCAGGCGTCGCCACGGCACGCCAGTCTTGCCGCTTAGCCCAGTCGCGGAAGGTCTCCAGCTGTAGCGGGATCTGCGCCAGCACGGGGGTGACATCGAACAGGAACGGCCGCAACACCGAATCATTGTTGAAGCTATAGAAATCGGCGAAGGCGGCGATATAGCCCGCGCGGTCGGCGCCGGTCCGGTGGATGAAGCGGTCGAAGGTGTCGGCCCCGAAATCCGCCGGCGAAATGTATTCGTAGCGGATCTCAACGCCCATCGCGTCCGACAGGGCGGCGCGGATGGCTTCCGGCGACAGCACCTCCGGCCCGGCGATCCGCAGCCGCGCGCCGGGCAGATCGTCGCGATCGAGCGCGGCGATCATGAACCGGGCGACGTCGTCGAGCGAGATCGGGCAGAAGCGCAGCGCCGGTTTATGAGGGTAGCGATAGAGGTGCTCGGCCAGCAGAACGGGCAACGCGTATGACGTCAGCCAGTTATCCATGAACAGGGTCGGGCGGAAGATCACCAGCGGCAGATCGAGCCCCTCGAGGATCATCTCCAGCTCGCGCATCAGATCATAGGTCGCCTGGCCGCAGGGATAGTCGGCGGGATCCGGCGACCACATCGTCGAATTATGGATGAAACGCCGAATTCCCGCGCGCTTAGCCGCCGCGCCGACATTGCGCGTGGCGGCCCGCAGCCTGTCGGGCAGGTCGAGCAGCGGCGGCTGGAAGAACACTCCATCCGCCCCGGCGAGCGCGCGGTCGAGCGAGGCCGGATCGCCGGTATCGGCGACGACGGTCTCGACGCCTTTGAATTCGTCGGCGACGAACAGAGCAGGCTGCCGCGTCACCGCGCGCGGCCGATGCCCGGCGCGCAGCAACTGCCCGACCTGTGCCAGACCCTGGCGGGACGAGGCATTGAAGACGGTGACCAACTGGCTCTGGCTCTGGCTCATGGCGTTCTCGCGGGACAGCCTGCGTCTCGGCGAAACTCGGCTAAACTCGCGCCCATGTCCACCGCGAATCCCCGAGAAGCCGATGCCGACCCTTGCCACCCTCGAGCGTTTCATCGCCCGCGTCGAGGCCCATGCCCATGCCGAAGCGGGGGTAGGCGCGTCCAAATCGGGCTAGCCGAAATTCCGCGTGTATGAGGCGATCCTGTTGGCTAGTCTCGACGGGCATAACAAGAACCGGAAAAGGTCCCCGCCCATGCTCACCGTCCATCATCTCGGCAAGTCGCAGTCGGAGCGGATCGTCTGGCTCTGTGAGGAGCTCGAAATTCCCTATGAGCTCGAGGTCTATACCCGGGATGTCGTGACCATGCTGGCGCCGCCGGAATACAAGGCGCTGCACCCGCTCGGCATCGCACCGGTGATTACCGAGGGCGATCTGGTGCTGGGCGAGTCCGGCGCGATCATGGAATACATCATCTGGACCCATGGCGGCGGCCGGCTCGGCATCGCGCCGGGACAGAAGCATTATCCGGACTATCTGTTCTGGATGCACATGGCCAACGGCACCCTGATGTCGGCCGAGATTTTCCGCATGTACGCACCCTATTTCACCGGCATCGACAAGAGCCCGGCGGCGCATTCGATCATGTCGCGCGCCGAGCGCACCTACGAGATGATCGACGCGCGGCTCGCCGAGTCCGACTACCTCGTCGGCGACAGCTTCACGGCGGCCGACATCATCAATCTGTTCCCGCTGACGACGATGCGCGCCTTCGTGCCGCGCGATCTCTCGGCCTATCCCAATATTCTCAGCTATTTGAAGCGCATGGGTGCGCGCCCGGCCTATCAGCGGGCGATGGCCAAGGGCGATCCGGGGATGAAATTGATGCTGGAGTGAGGGGGCGATGCCTCGCCCCCAAATCGTCATTCCCGCGACGGTGGGAATTCAGGCGTTACGCGCAGGAGCGCGGACCAGACTCATGTCGCCGCAGACGCGGCTCTCAGCTGGATTCCGGC
>CAIUCF010000176.1 GCA_903897565.1 uncultured Rhodospirillales bacterium
GCAATGTCGTCGCCACCGATATGGGCGGCACCAGCTTCGATATCGGCATCGTCGTCCAGGGCGGCGTGAAGTATTACGACTTCAACCCGGTCATCGATCGTTGGCTGGTCTCGGTGCCCATGGTCCATCTCGTGACGCTCGGTGCCGGCGGCGGCTCGATCGCGCGTTTCGATCGGATGTACAAGACCATCGAGATCGGCCCGAAATCGGCCGGCTCCGACCCCGGCCCGGCCTGCTACGACCGTGGCGGCATGAAGCCGACCGTGACCGACGCAGATCTGCTGCTGGGCTATCTCGATCCCAAGAACTACGCCAACGGCCGGATTCCGCTGAACCCGCGGCGGGCCAAGCAGGCGGTCGAGGAGCATCTCTGCGAGGATCTCGACATGGAGGTCGTCGAGGTTGCCAAGCTGATCAAGCGTCAGGTCGACGGCAGCATGGCCAATGGCATCGCCAACGAACTGCGCACCCGCGGCTACGAGCCCAAGGATTTCACCATCCTTGCCTATGGCGGCAACGGGCCGCTGCACGCCTGCGGCATCGCCAACGCGCTCGGCGTGTCGAAGATCCTGGCGCCGCCGTTCTCCTCGACCTTCTCGGCCTGCGGCGCCGGCAACGTCAATCAGATGCATATCCACGAGATGAGCACCTGGACCGTGCTGTTCGACCCCAACAGCAAGACCGTTTTCGAGGATTACGAGAGCTACAACAGCGGCATCGCCGAGCTGGAGCGACGCGGCCGCGAGGATCTCCTGCGCCAGGGCATGGATCCGGACGCGATCAAGTTCCGCACCGAACTCGACATGCGCTACGGCAATCAGCGGGTCCAGACGGCGGTCGTCACCAACTTCTCCCGCCTGACGTCGCAGCGCGACGTGCTCGCGCTGATGGACCAGTTCCATCACCGCTATGGCGAGCGCTTCGGCGAGGGCAGCCAGGCGACGGAGACCGGCGTGCGCATCAATACCCTGCGCGTCTGCTCCTTCGTCGAGCAGCCGACCGTGCATTTCGCGAACCTTGTCGTTCGCGGCGCGGCCAAGCCGGCGCCCGCGCCGGTCGGCCATCGCCTTGCCCATTTCGTCGAGGTCGAGGGCGCGATCGACACACCCGTCTATGACGACAGCGCGCGCGACGAGGGGGTCGAGATCACCGGCCCGGCGATCGTCACGACGCGGGCGACGACCTATCTCGTCGAGCCCGGCTGGACCTACCGCGCGGCCGCCCAGGGCGCCGTCTGGTTCACGCGCACGCAAGATTGATGGAGACCACCATGCAACAGACCAATTCCGCCGAAGACCGCGTGCTGCTCCAGAAGTTCCTGGCCGAAAACACGCTGTTCCTGGGACCCGACCCTGAGATCGTCAACAACCACCGCATCTCGGCGCGCTCGGCGATGGAGGAGGAGGTGCTGGCCAAGGGCGTCGACCCGCACCAGGCCCACCACATCCGCGGCATCATCAATTCGGCGTTATCCGAAGCCTTCACCATGGTCAACCAGATGGGGGCGGCGCCGGGCGCCAAATGGGGCGATCTGGTCACCGCCGTGTTCACGGCGCAGGGCGATCTCTCGATGATCGCGCCCAAGGGCATCGTCGCCTTCGCCTCGTGCTGCTTCTACCCGATCCGTTTCATCATCAAGAACTGGACCAACGACCCGACCGTCGGTGTCCGCGACGGCGACGGCTTCATCCACAACGATGCCCGCTACGGCGGCATCCACAACACCGACCAGTCGATGATGATGCCGCTGTTCTACAAGGGCGAGCTGGTGTGCTGGGTGTCCTCGACCATCCATGAGGGCGAGAACGGCGCCTGCGAGCCGGGCGGCATGCCGGCGGCGGCGGAAAGCAAGTACGACGAAGGCCTGAAGATGTCGCCCTTCAAGGTCGTCGAGAACTTCCAGCTCAAGCGCGACCTCGTCACCTTCCTGCAGAACTCGGTGCGCGATCCCAAGCTCCAGCTCGAGGACATGAAGGTCAAGCTGCACGCCGTGATGCGGTTGCGGGAGCGGATCATCTCGATCCTCGATCAGTTCGGCCGCGATGCCCTGGTTGGCACCTTGCGCCTGCATATGGAGGATGTTGAAACCGAAGTCCGTCGGCGTATTCTCGAGCTCCCGGACGGCACGGTCCGCATCGCGCAGTTCATGGACTCGACCCTGCGCGAAAACGCCCTGCAGAAACTGGCGCTCGCCGTCACGGTCAAGGGCGACCAGATGACCCTCGACTACCGGGGCACCTCGCCGCAATTCATGAACCGTTCGGTCAACTGCAACCTGACCTCGTTCACAGCAGCGCTGATCACCAACATGCTGCAATCGGTGTGGCCGGATCTGCCGCCGACCCAGGCGGTGATGTCGCAAGTCCATATCATCACCGACCCGCGCTCGATCATCAATCCCGAGGGTGAAATGCCCCAGGCGATGAGTCTGATGCCGCTGTTCAAGGGCGATATTTCGCTGACGATCCCGCTGAACAAGTTCAACTACAGCCTGCCGCACCGCTACACCGCGGTGATCGCCCCGCAATATGACCAGGCCGCGACCCTTATCTACGGCGGCTTGACCCAGCACGGCGATCCCACCGGTAATTTCTGCGCCGACATCAACGGCAACGGCCAGGGCGCGCGTTCCCATGCCGATGGCGAGCACTCGATCTCGCCGGTCTTTGGCTACATGTGCGACACCGGTGAGCACGAGTTGTCGGAGGAGGACACCCCGATCGTCCGCCTCGGCGCGCAGCGTCTCGCCAAGGACCGCATCGCCTGGGGTAAGTATCGCGGCGGCATGGGCTACGAGCAGATCGCTACCGTTCGCCACTCGGGCCTCTGGGGCTTCATGACCGGCTGCGAGGGCTCGAAATTCCCGTCGACCCAAGGGTTGTTCGGTGGCTATTCCTGCCCGGCCTACACCTTGTGCAAGATCAAGGGCGTCAACGTCTTCGACGTGCTGCGCGACGATCCCAAGGCGGTCGAGGTGTTCGACATCGTCAAGCTGATGAACGAGCGGCCGATCAAGGGCGCCAAATACACCAGCAACGACATGGGCATGACCTTCGAACTGTGCAACGAAGGCGAAATCTACATGATCTGCCAGGGCTCGGGCGGCGGTTACGGCGACGTGCTCGAGCGCGATCCCGCGCTGGTGATGAAGGATCTCGCCGAGGATCTGATGTCCCACGAGAACGCCCGGGACATCTACAAAGTCGTCTATGACGAGCGCACCCTCGTGGTCGACGAGGCCGCGACCACAGAGCTTCGCGCCGCCTATCGCCGCGAGCGGATCAGCCGTGGCAAGCCGTTCGACGCCTTCTGCGAGGAATGGGTGACTCCGGAGCCGCCGGGCGATGTGCCGTATTTCGGCAGCTGGGACAACCCCAAGGAAATCTATGCGATCTTCGGCGATATCCGGAACAAGATGGACTCGGACAAGATCGTAGGTATGTATATGCCGAACCCGAAGGACGTTAAGATCGGTGAACTAGAGGCGAAGGTGGAACAGCTCCAGGCCCAACTCCTGGCTGCGACACGGTAGCGGGCCAAGCCCGCAGCGCTTCGCCCCCGTCCGGAGTCGACCGGACGGGGGCATTGATTCTTACGAGACCCGGCCCGCGGAGAAGACCATGGCTGCGACGATCAACCAACGCGAATTCAGCTTCCTGCTCTACGAGTTCCTCGATACCGAAAAGCTCCTGGAGCGTCCGCGCTATACCGAGCACTCGCGCGACATCTTCGATTCCATGTTGGAGACCGCGAACAAGATCGCCGTTGATTTCTTCGCCGGCCACAATGCCAAGGGCGACGAGCACGAGCCCGTCTTCGAAGCAGGCTCCGCCAAGGTCATCCCCGAGGCCGCCAGGGCTTGGCGCGCCTTCGCCGATGCCGGTTTCCTCAGCGCGCATTGGGAAGTCGAAGAGGGCGGCTTGCAATTGCCGGAGGTTGTGCTGCGCGCCGCTATGGCGGCGTTCTTTGCCGCCAATGTCTCGACCGCCGGCTATCCGTTCCTGACGATCGGCGCCGCCAATATGCTGCGGGTCTTCGGTACCGACACGCTCAAGCACAGCTACCTTGCCGCGATGGGCGATGGCCGCTCGTCAGGGACCATGGGGCTGACCGAGCCGGGGCAGGGGTCGTCGCTCGGCGACATCAAGACCTATGCCGTGGCCAATCCGGATGGCACCTACCGCCTGTTCGGCCAGAAGATGTTCATCTCGGGTGGTGACCAGGATTTCACGGACAACATCGTCCACATGGTGCTGGCCCGCATCCAGGGCGCGCCGCCGGGCGCGAAGGGCATATCGCTGTTCCTGGTGCCGAAATTCCTGGTCAACGAGGAGGGCGCGCCGGGCGAGCGCAACGACGTCGCGCTGGCCGGGCTGCTGCACAAGATGGGCTGGCACAATACGACCTCGACCGTGCTGTCGTTCGGCGAGCAGGGCGGGGCGGTCGGCTATCTTCTGGGCGAACCCCATCGCGGGCTTGCTCATATGTTTCAGATGATGAACGAGGCACGGATCGGCGTCGGCCTCGTCGCCTCCTGCATCGCCTATCGCGGCTTCTCGGAATCCCTGGCCTACGCCAAGGAACGCCCGCAAGGCCGGCTGCCTTCGGCCAAGGATCCGCTCTCCAAGCAGGTGCGGCTGATCGAGCACGCAGATATCCGCCGCCTCCTGCTCGCCCAGAAGGCCTACGCCGAAGGTTCGCTGGCCCTCTGCCTCTATGCCAGCGCCCTGTTCGAGGACCAGCAGACCCATGCCGATGCCGGCGAGCGTGCGCGGGCCGCGCTGCTGCTCGATGTCCTGACCCCGGTCGTGAAATCATGGCCGTCGAAATACGGCTGCGCTGCCAACGACATGGCGATCCAGGTGCTCGGTGGCGCCGGCTATACCAAGGATTACATCCTCGAGCAGCTCTATCGCGACCAGCGTCTCAACCCGATCCATGAGGGCGCCGAGGCGATCCACGGCCTCGACCTGCTCGGCCGCAAGGTGGTGATGCAGCGCGGCGAGGGCTATCGCCTGTTCGTCGAAACGGTGACGGCCGAGATTGAGCGCGCCCGCGACGTCGCCGATCTGAAGGGCGCCGCTGACGCGTTGGCTGCCGCGCTCGGCGAGTTGTCGGCGGTGACGCCGATCCTGGTCGCGCTGCAGGCGACCGACCCGGACCGCGCCCTGGCGAATGCCACGATCTATCTCGACGTCTTCGGCAAGATCACCGCAGCCTGGATGTGGCTAAGACAGGCCTATGTCGCCGATCGCGCGCTCGCCGGCTGCAGCAACGCGGTCGATGCCGATTATTATCGCGGCAAGCTGCAGGCGGCGCGCTATTATTTCCAATGGGATTTGCCCGGCACCGCCGCGCAGTTCGCCTTGCTGCGTTCCGTCGATACCGTTCCCTATGACATGCAGGAGTCCTGGTTCCAATGAGCGACGTCGTCCAAATCCAGAAGCAGGGTAACATCGCGATCGTCACGATGAACCTGCCGCCAATGAACGTGCTGTCGGCCGCCAATCGTGCGGGCCTCTATGATGCCTTCACCGCCTTGGAGAAGGATTCATCGGTCACCGGCATCATCGTCACCGGCGCCGGGCGCTGTTTCTCCGCCGGCGCCGACATCACCGAATTCAAGGGCAAGGGCGACGCCGCCTTTTCGGAAGGCCGCGATCTCTCCGAGGTCTGCGACGTCCTCGACGCCAGCTCCAAGCCGGTGGTCGCGGCGATCCACGGCTTCGCCTTCGGCGGTGGCTTCGAGGTGGCGCTGTCTTGTCATTATCGGGTTGCGGCACCGGGCGCCCAGGTCGGGCTGCCGGAGGTCAATCTCGGCCTGCTGCCGGGCGCCGGCGGCACGCAGCGGACGCCGCGCCTGATCGGGGTCGAGCAGGCCACCAAGATCATCAGCAGCGGCGCACCGGTCGACACCAAATCGGCGCTGTCGCTCGGCCTGATCGATCAGATCGTCGAGGGCGATCTGATCGAGGGCGCCAAGAGCTTCATCGCCGGATTGGCCAAGGGCGCCAAGCTGCGGCGGATCCGTGATATCACCATCGATCCCGCGACCTATCCCGCCGATTTCTTCGCCAAGACCCGCGCTGCCGGCAACAAGAAACGCGCACTCGCGTTCGCAACCCAGCGCATCATCGATTGCGTCGAGGCCGCCGCCACCAAACCCTTCGACGAGGGCATGAAGGCGGAGTGGAGCAACTTCCTCGCCTGTATGGCCTCGACCGAATCCGGCGCCCTGCAGCACGCCTTCTTCGCCCAGCGCGAGGCCAACAAAATTCCTGATGTCCCGGCCGGCACCAAAGAGCGCCCCGTCAAGAAGACAGGTGTCGTTGGCGGCGGCACCATGGGCCGCGGTATCGCGATCTCGCTGGCTATGGCCGGATATCCGGTGATCCTGATGGAGGTAGACGCGACGCGCGCGGAGGCCGCTGTTGCCGCGATCCGCGCCGAGTTCGAGAAGCTCGGCAGCAGCGGCAAGATGAAGCCTGATCAGGCCGCGTCCAGCGCCGCGCTCGTCACCGGCACGACCTCGATCACGGATCTTGGCGATTGCGATCTTGTGATCGAGGCGGTGTTCGAGAATCTCGAGATCAAGAAGGTGATGGCGGCCCAGCTCGGTGCCGCCTGCAAGCCGGGCGCAGTGATCGCCAGCAATACCTCGACCCTCGATGTCGATCTGCTGGCGCAAGCCAGCGGCCGGCCGGCCGATTTCCTCGGCATGCATTTCTTCAGCCCGGCCCATGTCATGAAGCTGCTGGAGGTCGTGCGCGGTAAGGACACGGCACCCGACACCCTGATGACGGCGATGGCCGTCGGCCGCAAGCTGCAGAAGCACACGGTAGTTTCGGGAGTGTGCTTCGGCTTCATCGGCAACCGCATGATCGAGCCTTATGTCCGGGAATCCGAGGCGCTATTGCTCGAAGGCGCGACACCGGGTCAGATCGACCGCGCGCTCGAAGCCTTCGGCATGGCGATGGGGCCGTGCCGGATGATGGACCTCGCCGGCGTCGATGTTGGCGCCAAGACGGTGATCGAGCGCGACAAGGACGGCATGCTGCCGAACGACCCGACCTATCGGATCATCTGCCGCGAGTTGGAGAAGCTCGGCCGCCATGGCCAGAAGACCGGTAAGGGCTACTACCGCTACGAGGGCCGCAACGCCATCGAGGATCCGGAAGCCCAGGCCGTGTTCGACGATCTGGCGCGGCGCGCCGGCATCGCCAAGCGCAATTCGATCGAGGACAGCGAGATCGTCGAGCGCTGCATCCTGCCGCTGATCAACGAAGGCTTCCTGATCCTGGAGGAGGGCATCGCCTACCGCTCGTCCGATCTGGATACGGTCTTCCTGTCGGGCTACGGCTTCCCCGCGGAGCGCGGCGGCCCGATGTATTACGCCCAGACCGTCGGCCATAAATGGGTCCGCGATCGTCTATTGCACTACGCCGAGACCCGGGGTAACGCCCAGGGCTACTGGACACCCGCCAAGTCGCTCGAAGCGCTGGCTGCGTCATCCCCCAAGAAGTAATCGAGAGCAGGAGAATCCCCATGAAAGACGCCGTCATCGTCTCGACCGCCCGCACCCCGATCGGGCGCGCCTATAAGGGCGCCTTCAACGACACCAAATCGCCGACGATGCTGGGCCATGCGCTGGCCCATGCCGTCGCCCGCGCCGGCGTCGATCCGTCGGAAATCGACGATGTCATCATCGGCACGGTGTTGACCTCCGGCACCGCCGGCATGAACATCGCCCGCAATGCGGCATTGGCCGCGGGCTTCGGCTACAGCCCGGCCGCGCAGACCATGGACCGGCAGTGCGCCTCTGGCCTGATGGCGATCGCCACCGGCGCCAAGCAGATCATGGTCGACGGTATGAGCATCATCGCCGCCGGCGGCCAGGAGAACATCTCGGCCGAGCAGACGCCGTATTTCGAGCGGATCGGCAAGATGGCCGACCCGAACGTCATCGCCAAGGCGCCGCATGCCTATATGCCGATGCTGCTGACGGCGGAAAACGTCGCCAATGTCTACAAGATCTCGCGCGAAGCCCAGGATGCCTATGCATTGCTGTCGCAGCAGCGCACCGCTGCTGCCCAGGCCGCGGGCAAGCTTGATGCCGAAATCGTGCCGATGACGACGACCGTCGTGAACGTCGACAAGAAGACCGGCGAGACCACCCGCACCGAGGTCACCCTGGCCAAGGACGAGGGCAATCGTCCGGAGACGACGCTCGAGAGCCTCGCGGCGCTTAAGCCGGTGATCGAAGGCGGCAGCATCACTGCCGGCAACGCCAGCCAGCTCTCCGACGGCGCCTCGGCCTGCGTGATCATGGACGGCACCCTCGCGGCCAAGCGGGGCATCAAGCCGCTCGGCCTGTATCGCGGTATGTCGGTCGCCGGCAATGCGCCCGAGGAAATGGGCATTGGGCCGGTCTACGCCATTCCGAAGCTGCTGAAGCAGCATAACCTCACGATCAACGATATCGATCTGTGGGAACTCAACGAGGCGTTCGCCTGCCAGGCACTGTATTGCCGGGACTTCCTCGGCATCGATCCCGACAAGTACAACGTCAATGGCGGCGGCATCTCGATCGGCCATCCCTATGGCATGACCGGCGCCCGGCTGGTCGGCCACGCGTTGATCGAAGGCCGTCGTCGCGGCGCCAAGCTGGTCGTGGTCACGATGTGCATCGGCGGCGGCATGGGTGCGGCCGGGTTGTTCGAGGTCCTGCCGTGACCACGCCGCAGGCAATCTTTGACCTGAGCGGCAAGGCGGCGTTCGTCACGGGCGCCTCCAGCGGCATTGGCCTGCACATCGCGCAGATGCTGGCGCGGGCCGGGGCCGCGGTGGCGCTCGGCGCGCGTCGCGTCGACAAGCTCGA
>CAIUCF010000177.1 GCA_903897565.1 uncultured Rhodospirillales bacterium
CTCGCCAACCATATCGGCGACGAGGCCGTGATCCGCGAGGCGGTCGCGCTGGCGAGAAAAGGTCTCGAGACCACGGCCTGAGCCGCGACATCGAGACCCCCGCCGGTGGTGCTTACGCGCCTTCGATGATGATCATCTGATATTCTGCGCCGTTGAAGCGGTGCTTGGCGATTTCCTGATATTTCGGCGAGTTGTACCAGGCCTTGGCCTCCTCGACGCTCGGGAATTCGATGATTACCGCGCCCTCGATCGCGGGACCTTCGAGGACCTCGAAGGCACCATAGCGGGCGAGCGCCTTCATCCCGGGCAGCCGCGCCTCGGGCGCGCGACGGCCGTATTCCTTCAGTTCGTCGGCGTTGGTGGTCTTGGTGCGGATCCCGATCACATAAGCTGTCATTATCGTCTCTCCCTGTTCGTATCGTTGGCAGTTTCTGAAAGGTTTCGCCTAGCCGAGCATACCGGTCAGGCGCTTGGAGATGATGGTCTCGGCTTCGAGCATGATGCGATCGATCAGCTCCTTGACCGTCGGCACGTCGTTGATCAGGCCTGCGACCATGCCGCAGGACCAGGCGCCTGAATCCATGTCGCCCTGCTGCATGACACGGGGATAGACGCCCGCGACCTCTTCAAGAATATCCTCGAACTTGATACCGGCGCCGAGGTTGCGCTCCTTCTCCAGCAACCGGTCGACGGCGGCATTCTTGAGGACGCGCTCGGTATTCCTCAGCGGCCGCATCACCAGCCTGGTGTCGAGCTCGGATGCCGCGACCACGGCCTGCTTTACGTTATCGTGGATCGGCGCTTCCTTGGTCACCATGAAGCGGGTGCCCATGTTCATGCCGTCGGCGCCGAGCGCCAGCGCCGCCACCAGCGAGCGGCCATCGGCCATGCCGCCGGAGGCGACAAACGGCACTTCGAGCTCATCGGCGGCGCGCGGCAGCAGGATGAAGTTCGGCACGTCGTCCTCGCCGGGATGGCCACCGCATTCGAAGCCATCGACGCTGATCGCGTCGCAGCCGATCGACTGCGCCTTCAACGAATGGCGGATCGATGTGCACTTATGGATGACCTTGACCCCGGCTTCCTTCAGCATCGGCAGCCATTTCTGCGGGTTGTTTCCCGCCGTCTCGACGACCTTCACGCCGCCATCGATGATCGACTTGATATAACCGGCGTAGTCGGGCGGGTTGACGCTCGGCAGGAAGCTGAGATTGACCCCGAACGGCTTGTCGGTCATCTCGCGGCAGCGTCGGATCTCGTTCGCCAGCAGCGCCGGCGTGCGCTGCGTCAGGCCGGTGATGATGCCGAGGCCGCCGGCATTCGAAACCGCGGCGGCGAGTTCGGCGAAGCCGACATAATGCATGCCGCCCTGGATGATCGGATGCTCGATGCCCAGCATCTCGGTAATACGTGTCTTCAACAGACGTCCCCCTTCAGCAAAGATTCTTTCCTAAGCGATAGCAGACTAGCGCCCTCACGCGCCGGTAAATTTCGGTGCCCGCTTCTCGACGAAGGCGCGCACCCCTTCCTTGCCGTCGCCGCTGCGGGTCCGTGCGCGCAACAACTCGTGTTCGAGGTCGAGATGGTCGGCCAGTGACCGTCCCGGCAGGCCCAGGCACAGCTTCTTGATCGCCGCCATCGACCCCGGCGCCGCCTTGGCCAGCCGGCCGACCAGATCGTCGACCGCAGCCGCGAGCGCGTCGTCGGCGTAGAGCGAGTCGATCACTCCGGTGGCGAGGCAGCGTTCGGCGTCGATCGTCTCGTTGGTCATGAACCATTGCTGGGCGCGCAGGGCGCCGACACGACGCGCCAGGAAATACGACCCACCGACATCCGGTGACAGCCCGATCGCTGCATAGCCGCCGCGCAGCTTGACCGAATGACAGCCGAGCACGAAATCGGCGCAGAGCGCCAGGCCGATGCCACCGCCGGCGACCGGGCCGTTCAGCGCCGTCACCACCGGGATGGGGCAGTTCGACAACCGTTGGATGGCCGGGTGCACGACATCGAGGATCTCGTCCACCAGATCGTCGAAGCCGTCCCCGGCCTCGACCATTTCGTCGATGAAGCCGCCGCCTGAGAAGTATTTGCCGCGCGCCGACAGCAGAATGACACGAGGCTTCGTCGCGATGATCTCGTCAATCGCGCCAACCAGCGCCTTGCCCAGCGCCCGCGACAAGGTATTGGCGTGCTCGGGACGATTGAGGATGATGTGGCCGACCGAGTCGACGACCCCCCATTCGATGCCATCCTTAGCGTTCATATCGTCGTTTCCTCCACATCATGCTTGGGCGTGTTAATTCGTCGGATCGTCGGAAACCTTGACCAGCAATTTACCGGCATTGGTCCCATTGAAGAGCCGCGTCATCGCCACCGGCGTGCGCTCCAGCCCGTCGACGATATCGAGGCGATATTTGAGGCGTCCCTGCAGATGCCACTGCACGAGCTGCTCCTCGGCGATCGCCCACCAGCGCTTGTCGGCGGCATAGTCGAGCACGATGAAGCCTTCCATCCGCGCCCGCTTCATCAGCAGATTGTATATGTTCGACGGGCCGTAAGGCTTGTCGTCGGCACCGTACTGCGAAACCGCGCCGCACATCGCGATGCGCGCCTTCATGTTGATGAGATCCAGCACGGCCTCCAGGCATTCGCCGCCGACATTGTCGAAGAAGCTGTCGATGCCGTCGGGACAGGCGAGCTGCAGCTGTTCGCCGAGCGGGCCGGCACGATAATTCACCACGGCGTCGGCGCCGAGTTCGTCGCGCAGCCATGCGCATTTTTCATCCGAGCCTGCGATGCCGACAACGCGGCACCCCATGATCTTGCCGATCTGGACCGCGATCGAGCCGACCGCGCCCGCCGCGCCGGAGACCACCATCGTCTCGCCGGACTTCGGCTGCAGCAGATCGAGCGTGCCGAAATAGGCGGTGAGGCCGATGTGTTCGAGCATGCCGAACCGCGCCAGCAACGGCAGCCGCGGATCGGCGACCACGCTGCGAACCGCGCCGGTGCCGTCCGAGAGGGCGTAATCCTGCCAGCCGAAGACCCCGGTGACGATCGTCCCGTCAGGGAAATCGGCGTGCCGTGACGCCTCGACGACACCCATGGCGAAGGAGAACATTGGCCCGCCGAGCGGGAGGCTCGGTAGATAGCTCGCCTTTTCCCGTATCCAAAGTCGCTGACCGGGATCGAGCGAGATATAGAGGAGGCGGACGCGGAATTGGTTCTCACCGGGCTCCGGCCGCGGCGAGGTCTGCATCGCGAAGTTCTCAGGCCGAATGTCGCCTCGAGGGCGGCTGGCGAGATGCCAGGTACGATTGAGCGCCGGATCGAACCCCATCACCGTCCCCCCCTGCTCCGCGCCGCGCCGGAGCACGTCATTCTTGTCGTTTCGGCCATACTCGACCAATCGGCGCAGGTCCGACAAGGGGCGTTTTCGTTTCCCTCCATCGATATCCATTATGTATCGTTCTGAGTTGAATGGATATTGGACGGCGTCATTTATCGACCTTAGGCTTGCCCGACAGGATCAGGCCCGTCCCGGTCCGGCCCACAAAAACCAACATCTGTGCCACGAAACAGGGAAACCCCATGTCCGATCTCCTCAGCCAACCGCTCAAGCTGCCCTGCGGTGCCATACTCTCCAACCGCCTCGCCAAGGCGCCGCTGACCGAGGGACTGGCGGATTCCCATAACCGCGTCACCGACAAGCTCGTGCGGCTGTATCGTCGCTGGTCCGAGGGCGGCGCCGGCATGCTGGTTTCCGGCAATGTCCAGGTAGATAAGCGCTACCTCGAGCGGCCCGGCAACGTCGCCATCGACGGCAATGGCGGTCTCGACATGGTCCGCGCCTACGCCAAGGCCGGCACCAGCGCCGGCAATCATTTCTGGATGCAGATCAATCATCCCGGCCGCCAGGCGGCGGTGACGCGGGACGGCACCCTGCCTGCGCCGTCGGCGATTCCGCTGAAAGTCGCCGGCACCTCCGGCAAGGCGCAAATCGTGCCCAGGGCCATGACCGAGGAAGAGATCCTCGACATCGTCCAGCGCTTCGCCAAGGTCGCGACGACTGCCCGCGAATGCGGCTTCACCGGCGTCCAGATCCACGCCGCACACGGCTATCTCTTCTCGCAGTTCCTGAGCGGCCTCAGCAACACCCGGACCGACGCCTGGGGCGGCAGCCTGCAGAACCGCGCCCGTGCGCTCCTTGAGACGGTACGCGCGGTCCGCCGGGCCGTCGGCGCCGACTTCCCGATCAGCGTGAAGCTCAACTCCGCCGATTTCCAGCAGGGCGGCTTTACTAACGAGGAATGCCTGGACGTCGTCCGCTGGCTCGGCGAGGAGAAGATCGACCTGCTCGAGATCACCGGCGGCAATTACGAGGTATTGCCCTGGGCCGATACCACCAAGAAGGAAAGCACGCGCAAGCGCGAAGGCTACTTCATGGAATACGCCGATCGCATGCGCAAGGTGACGACCATGCCGCTGATGATCACCGGCGGCATGCGCACCCGCAAGGCGATGGAGGAAGCGCTCGCCGGCGACGGTATGGACGTGATCGGCCTCGGCCGCCCGATGTGCGTCGATACCGACATCTGCAACAAGCTGCTCTCCAAGCAATCCGACGCGGCCCGCAGCTACGAGAGCGAGCTGACCTTCAACCCCGCCGTCCTCGGGCCCGATGTGCCGGCCGATGTCGCCAAGGCGGTCGAAATGTGGGGCAATATCGGCTGGTTCTTCGTCCAACTGTGGCGCATCGGCGAAGGCCAGGAACCAGATCGCGACATGGGCCTCTATGAGGCCTATAACATCTACAAGAAGAAGGAAGGCGAGTTGACGGCGGCTCTGGCCTGACCCACGAGGCACGGCCGGATCTTCCAAATCCGCAAAAAGAACAAAAAACAGAACGGATAACGACAATGGATGACGCCAACGCGCCGCTGCTCGCGGAAGCCGAGCATCTCTATTCGCAATACGATCATCTCGCGCCGCCGATCGGCCCCGACGGCACCCCGTACGCCTATTTCGAGCGGCTACGGGACGTCACGGCCGCAGCAAAGCAGCCGGTCGGCTGGAGCGAGAAGCATGGCGGCTTCTGGGTGGTCACGAGCTACGCGGAATGTCAGAGCATCATCGGTAACCCGACGGATTTCTCGAGCGCCGGCGTCATCTTCCCCAAATACGCCGTCACCGAGCC
The DNA here is from genome assembly GCA_903897565.1 of uncultured Rhodospirillales bacterium. Taxonomy (GTDB): domain Bacteria; phylum Pseudomonadota; class Alphaproteobacteria; order ATCC43930; family CGMCC-115725; genus CAIXXC01. The sequence continues at coordinate 5,198 of CAIUCF010000177.1, forward strand.
CTTGATGCTCGCGGAGCAGGACGAGCCGGAACACATGCGCGGCCGCCGGCTGGTCAATCTCTCCTTCATGCCCAAGAACGTCGCGAACTACGCCGGCGCGATCAAGACCGCCGTGCACCAGTTGATGGACGGCTTCATCGAGGACGGCCACGCCGATGTCGGCAAGATCATCGCCGAACCGGTGCCGGCGATCGTCACTGCGCTGCTGATGGGACTGCCGGCCGAGGACGGCCCGCTCTTCGATGCCTGGACCACGGCCTGCACCCATGAATTCCTCGCCGATCCGGTGGCCGCGGCGCCGAAGATCGCCGAGATGTATGCCTATTTCGAGCAGAACATCGCCCGGCGCAAACTCGAGCCCGGCGACGACGTGTTGTCCCAGGTCATCAGCGCCAAGATTGACGGCGACAGCCTGACGCACAAGGAACTGCTGGGCTTCTCCACCGTCCTGCTGATCGGCGGCATCGAGAATTCCGCAAAGCTGATCGGCACCGCGCTGTGGCGTCTCGCCTGGGATGTCGAGTTGCGCCGCCGGCTGATCGCCCATCCGGAATGGATCACCGCCGCGGTCGACGAATTCCTGCGCTACTATTCGCCGGGTACCGTCGGTCGCATCGTGACCAACGACGTGACCGTCGGCGGCAAGACCATGCGCCGCGGCCAGCAGGTCATCCTCGCGATCCCCGTCGCCAACCGCGATCCGCGCGAGTTCCCGCATCCCGATTGCTTCATGATCGATCGGCCGAATAATCGCCATCTGGCGCTCGGCACGGGCATCCATTCCTGCCTCGGCGGCCACCTGATCCGGATGGAGGCACGCGTCGTGCTGACCGAATTCCTGTCACGGATCACGTCGTTCCGCCTCGACAGCACCCTGCCCACAAACTGGATCAGCGGCCAGGTCACCGGCATGTCTCGGGTGCCGATCGTGTTCGAGGCAGGACCGCGGCTCTCCTCCGAGCGCGGCGCCGGCGTCGACGCCTGGCTCCAGCACGCCTCGCGACCGTGACCGTGATCGCAGATTTGCCCGGGGTGTGGTGAAATGCCGAAACTCGTCTTCATCGATGCCGGCGGCCGGGAATATGTCGTCGAGGCCGCGATCGGCCAGAGCGTCATGCGCGCGGCCGTCGCCGCGCAAATCCCCGGGATCGAGGCACTCTGCGGCGGCAATTGCGTCTGCGCAACCTGCCACGCCTATATCGGGGAGCCGTGGTATGAGCGTTTTCCCGCGCCGGACGACACCGAAAGCGCGATGCTCGAATGTACCTCGGAGCCGCGCGAGGACAGCCGCCTCACCTGCCAATTGCCGGTAACGGCTGAGCATGAGGGTTTGGTGATCCGCCTCCCCGCCTCACAGCACTAAACGGGTCGTTCCCAATCGTCGCCCTCGAGCGTCTCGAGTGAAGAGCGGTCGAGAATACGGATATTTGCGGCCGCCGGCAGCTCGACCAGCCCTTGCCGTTTCATTTGGTTCAGAACCCGGCTGACCGTCTCTCCGGAGAGCCCGAGGTAATCGGCGATATCCTGCCGAAGCATCGGGCGATCAGAGGAGGCAGCCGCAGCAATCTGCCGCTCGGCATACAGCAGCAGGAACGACGCGACACGCTCCTCCGCTGATTTTCGCCCGAGCAGGAGAATATGGCATTGGGCGAGAAGCAGCTGTGAAGAAAGCGTCTTCCTGACTTCAAGTCCGAGCGTGCTGTCTGTTTCCAGCATGGCCTCCATTCTCCGACGCGGGAATCGCATCAGGGTGGTGCGGGTCATCGCCTCCGCCGTCGTCGCATGGATATCGCCAGCGCCGAACGCCAGAAGATCACCGGGAAGGAGAAACTCCAGGATCTGGCGACGACCATCGCGGCATACCTTCAAGACCCGAATCCCTCCATCGAGGACCTTATAGCAGTAGAGCGCCATGGCACCGGCCGCGAAGATTTCCTGCTTCGCCCGGCATACGACAACGACACCGTGCGCGTTCAGTCCCGTTACGCTATTGCCGGCGCCGAGGCGGAGCTGAGCACTCGCGTCGGTTTCATGTGTTCGCTGGTACACGAGCCGCTCCTGCAACAGTGAAAAGGAAATCTCCCGTGACGCAGCGTCGGCTCGGCTCGCGCACGGCTCACCTTGCCATGCTAGCGAGCAAATGAAGCGCGCCGGAGGCTCGGAATATACCTACGGCTGCAACGCCCGACACAGCGCTCCGCTTGCGGTCTCGAGAGCAAGATGAATCGCCTTCTCGTGCGTAGTTTCCGACTCTGCCGTCAGCAGTCGAGTCCCACTAATGCTTTTGGGATGCCAGGGTCTAGATGTCTGCGCCGCGTAAAACCGGCTCGGCTCATGCCTCCCGGGCAAACATTCAACGGGAGAAGAAAATGCAACTCGTTCTTTTGATTTTGGTAATCATGCTGCTGTTCGGCGGCGGCGGCTTCTATGGTTACCAGGGCGGCTATTACGGCGGTGGCGGATTGGGTATCGTCGGGATCATCCTCGTCGTCCTCGTCGTCAGCGCCGTGCTCGGCCGGTCGCGGATCGGCTTCTAGGCCCGTTTACGGCATCTTCGAGTCGAAGGTGATGGTCTCGCCGTCGACGACGAAGGTGCCGTAGCCATGGTGATGGATGGTCTTCGGCTGCTGCTGCGCCGGATCGATCCAGGCCTTGACCACTTCCAAGACGAACAGATTGTATTTCGCGACGAGGGCGGTATCGACCACCTTGCATTCGAGGTTGGCGAAGCATTCGGCGACCAGCGGCGCCGACACCATTTGCGCCGGCAGCGGCGTCAGACCGAACCGCTCGAACTTGTCGATCTGGCGCCCTGAACAATTGCCGATCGCGACCACATTCTCCGCGAGCGCCAGCGCCGGGATAGCGATCACGCATTGCTGGGTCTTTTTCAGCGCCGCGAAGCTGTAGTCGCCGCTGCTGACGACACAGGCGACCAGTGGCGGCGCGAACTCCACCATCATGTGCCAGGACATCGTCATAACGTTGCGGCGACCGCGATCGGCCGTCGTCATCAGCACGACCGGACCTGGCTCCAGCAATCGATAGACCTCGGGCAGCGCGAGATCGTCCATCTGCTCAGCGATACAGCAAGTATCTGGCGCGGATGACGCGAAAGGCGTCGATATCCGGGGTCCATGTCCTGGCCACGTGGCGCGGATCGGCGCCCGCGGCGATCGCCGTCACGGCGCGGCGTGATCCGACCATGCTGGTCACGGCGACGAGCCGGAAGTGCTGCGGATAGAGGCGAAAGAGTGCGGCAGTGAGTTCCAGCCCGAACTCGCCAGCATCGAGGCGATCGCGATCGGTGACCGTGATCCGGACTCCATGGCAGAGCCGACCGGCGTAGCGATCCGTCGCCGGCATGAATTCGGCAGCGACGAACTGGACGCCGGGGATACCGCGCCGATCGAGGTAACGCGCGAGTTCACCGCCGTCGATCCACGGCGCGCCCAGCACCTCGAAGGGACGGCTGGTGCCGCGGCCGACGCTGAGATCGGCACCCTCTACCATGCCGACGCCGGGATAGAGCGCCGCCTCCGCGACCGAGCGCAGGTTCGGCGAGGGGTTGATCCAATCGAGGCCCGTCTCGTCGTACCAGCTGCCCGGGTCATAACCTTGCAGCGGAACGACCTTGAGCCGCGCTCCGATATGGGCCTCGACATTGAACATCATCGCCAATTCCCCGAGCGTCATGCCATGGCGCAGCGGCATCGGGAAGAAGCCGGTGAAGGAGCGCAGTGACGGATCGAGCAGCGGACCCTCGACGACGTTGCCGTCGATCGGGGTGGGCCGATCGAGCACGACGACCTCGAGCCCGCGGCGGGCGGCAGCCTGGAGCACATAGGCGACCGTCGTCGGATAGGTGAAATAGCGCACGCCCGCATCCTGCAGATCGATGACGATGGCATCGAGCCCGGTCAGCATCTTGTCCGTGGGATGCAGGACAGGGCCGTAAAGGCTGTAGATCGGCAATCCGGTCGTCGCGTCCCGCGCCGCCGCGATCCGCCCTTCACGATCGCTGTCGAGCCCATGTTCGGGGGTGAAGATCGCCGCGAGGCGCAAGCCCGGCGCGTCGGCCAGGACATCGATCGTCCGCCGACCCGCCAGATCCCGCCCCGCCCGGTTGGTCAGCAGGCCGACGCGCTTGCCGAGCAGCGGCGCGAACCCCGTATTTTCGAGCACGTCGATCCCGGGCAGCACGGCAGGCCGGAACGCAGCCGCCACGATATGCGCGACCTGCTGGCGCAAGGTCTTCGCCTCGCCCCGCCCGTCCGGATGCAGCCGGCTGGTCAGGATGACGACGAAGCTCCGCGTCGTCGGATCGATCCACAGTGCCGTGCCGGTATAGCCGGTATGACCGAACGAGCGAGGTCCGAATTCGGTGCCGAGGCCGACGGCATAGGGCGAGGCCATGTCCCAACCGAGAGCGCGGCGCGACCCTCCAGGCAGGGCTTCGGCGGCCGTCATCGCCGCGACGGTATCCGGGCGCAGAATACGGAAACCCTGGAAGCTGCCGCCCTCCAGCAGCATCTCGGCGAAGCGCGCCAGATCATCTGCGGTCGAGAATACCCCGGCATGCCCGGCCACGCCGCCCATGCGGAACGCCGTCGGATCCTGGACCTGCCCCCAGCGCAACGCGCCCTGCTCGATATCGGTAGGGACGATGCGCGACCTTGATGCGTCGCTCGGCCGGAAGCCGGTATCGCGCATGCCGAGCGGATCGAAGATGTGCCGTCGGCAGTAGACGTCCAAGGGCTCGCCGCTCACCCTCTCGACCAGCGCGCCGAGGGCGAGAAAGCTGATATCGCTGTAATGAAATTCGCGGCCCGGGCGCCAGAGCAGGTGTTCCGCAGCCACCCGCTGGAACGCCCCCGCTTCCCCCGACCACGCCCCCACGCCCTCGAGATCGGGGCGCAATCCGCCGGTGTGGGTCAGCAATTCGCGAATCGTGATGCCGCGCTTGCCCGCGGCCGCGAAGGCCGGCCAGTACGAGGATACCGGGTCGTCGAGGCGAAGCCGTCCGGCTTCCGCTAATTGCATCACCGCCGTCGTCGTCGCGACGGCCTTGGTCAGCGAGGCCAGATCGAAGATCGCGTCAGGCTGCATCGCGCGACGGGCCGGCGTGACGGCGGCGGCACCGAAGGCAGCCCGATAGACGATCCGGCCGCGATGGCCGACGAGGACGACCGCCCCGGGGATATGTCCCGCCGCGATCTCTGCCGCAACGACGGCATTGATCGCGGACAGCGGCGCAGTATCCTCGGCCGCCCGGGCCGCCGCGGTCGTGACCGCCGCCGTTAGAAGCAGCAGCCAGGCGAGGACGCGGCGGATGATTATTTGACCGCCACCTTGTCGACCGCGAGCGTGTCCACTGCCACCTTGGCGGCGCCCAGACCAGTCCCTGTATAGTTGTTGCGGGGATTCCAGAGCATCCAGCCATCCGCACCGAAATCCGC
>CAIUCF010000178.1 GCA_903897565.1 uncultured Rhodospirillales bacterium
CCGCTGGGTCATCATGGCGCCATTGGAATGGCCGATCCCGAAAACCCGGCGCGGATCGATCCCGTAGGCGGCTTGGAGATAGCGGGCCGCGCCCGTGACGTACCCGACATCGTCGACATCGTCGCGCGCCGGCAGGCCGCAACAGCCGCCGCCGGCATTCCATCCGCGTTTGTCCGCGCCGAAGAAGCGCGTGATCGGGGTGCCATTCAGATAGGCCACGAAAAAGCCGGCCCTCTCGGCAACTGCGTCCAAATTCAAGCCGTGCTCGGAACCTCCCGCCTCGATACGCTCGGCGTTGCCGAGCCCGCCGTGAAGCACGATCACAAGCGACCGGGTCCCGGCACGCGAAGGGCTCGACGGCACGTAGACCAGCATATCTCGCCCGCCATAATTCTCGACCCGCGTTCCCCCTGCCAGAACCGGAGAGACGACCGCCAACGAGATCACCAACGCAGCGCTCCAACGCGCCAGATGGCTTCCAGCCGACACGCTGTTGCGCGCCGTCCCCGCGTCCCTAGATCGACGTCGCGACTGTCCCATAGATCGTGCTGAGATTGGTCCCGATGGCCTTCGCCCCGGCTACGATGAGAATGGCGAGAAACCCGGCCACCAATCCGTATTCGATCGCCGTCACGCCGCCCGCGTCTTTGAACAGGTTCCTGAGGAGAGAGACCATGACACCGCCCCCACACTTTCGCTTAGGCATTCATTACGCCGGCAGGCGTCGCCGGTGTGCCGCATTCTCTATCGTCGCGCCGATGACGTTATCCATTGTTCAGGCTGCGAAATCGCCGCACGCGCTAAATTATACGGCGGTATTGTTCGACCGTCGAGCCTTCACGCGACGCCGTCACAATGTCGTCGCAAGGCGAGGATGTCGATGCAGCCGTGGCGCGCAGCCATCAACCTCAACGATACCAGGATAGGGAAAACGACGACCGAGCGTGCTGCGAGAGCGATCAAACGTCCACCGGTCGCGATTCGACGCAGGGACACAACCATTATGGCGCTATAATGTTATTATTGGCGGCGTAATAGGAAAGAGGCCGCCCACGGACATTTCAAGGCCTCTCGGCAAACCTTTGATCATCTCCATTAAACGAGGCGCTACGGCCCCGCGCGAGATGGAGAGTAAAAGCGATGACGCGGGCATATCGGAGAAATTCCAGAACGATGCCCAGGTTCAAGCTGCTCTACGTCGAGCCTCGTCGATTCCCACCGGGCAGTTTCAGCGCGTACCTCCTCGCGCTGTTGTTGGTGTCGCTTGCGGTGGGCATCCGCGTTGCCATCGGGGCTCGGCTGCCGGGCACGCAATTCATCACTCTATTTCCAGCCGTCATCCTGACGACGCTGTTCGCCGGAGTCGCCGCCGGCTTTCTCGCCGTCTTTTGCAGCACGCTCGCCGCCTGGTACCTCATCCTCCCGCCGGAGTTCTCGTTTACCCTGAAGAACGGTCAAACCGTCGCCTTGGCGTTCTTCGTCATCATCGCCAGTATCGACGTCGTGATCATCGGCGCCATGCGGGCTGCAGTAGCGGAGGCCCGGGCGCTCGGGATCACGCTGACGACGGTGTACGAGGCCAACCCGGACGCCATCATCCTGGCCAACCATGCGGGCCGAATCCTGAATATCAACCGGAGAGCCACGGAACTCTTCGGCATGCCGCGCGTGGACATGCTCGGCCTGCAGATCGAAACCCTGGTGCCGGAACGCTTCCGCCACGGGCACGCATCCCACCGTGAGGGCTTCATGGCCGCCCCACGACTCCGGACGATGGGATTGGGCATCGAGCTCTTCGGCCGGCGGGCCGACGGCAGCGAGTTTCCGGTAGATGTCCAGATCGGCGCGATCGAGATCAGCGGTGAGAAGGTTGCCATCGCGACGGTACGCGATCTGACCGAACAGAACGCGCTCGCGCGGGCCTTGTTCGAGGTCAGGGAACAGAAGGCCATTCTCGAGGAGCGGCAACGCTCGGCGGATGCGGTTCGCCTCTGGGCCGATGCCTTCAAATGGGCGTCGGTCGGCATCGAAATCTCGGATCCGGCGACGGCGACGATCCGCTTTGTCAACCCGGCCTATGCGGCGACCCGCGGGATGGCGGAAGGGGCGGCAGAAGACATGCCGGTCGCGGAAGCCTATGCCGAGGACGAGCGTCACCGACTGCCGGCGCTGTTCGAACAAGCAGACGCCCGCGGCCACATCACCTTCGTGTCCCGCCACCTCCGACGGGATGGCACAACCTTTCCGGTCGAGATCGAGATCGCGAGTATTCGCAGCGACGACGGGGCGCTGCGCTATCGGCTCGCCTCGTCCCGCGACGTCACGACGGCGCGGCAGACCGAGGAGGCCCTGAGGCAGGCGCAGAAGATGGAAGCCATCGGCAACGTCACCGGCGGCATGGCGCATGATTTCAACAATCTGCTCGGCGTCATCATCGGCAATCTCGATCTGATCGAGGAGTCGATGCTGCGCCCCGGCGGCGATGCCAAGGAATTGATCGAGGAAGCGCTCGACGCCGCGATGCGCGGCGCGGAACTGACGCGCAGCCTGCTCGCCTTCGCGCGGCGCCAAGCCCTGCGCCCGACCCGCATCGATCTCAACGTCCTGGTGTCCGGCATGTCCCGCCTGCTCTCACGCGTGCTCGGCGAGGACATCGAGATTTCACTCGATCTGGCAGAACAGCTCTGGCCGGTCGTCGCCGATGCCGCGCAGGTCGAAGCCAGTATCGCCAATCTGGCGACCAATGCCCGCGATGCCATGACAAAGGGCGGGAAACTACAGATCAGCACCGGCAATCGTCATCTCGACGCCGACTACACCTCGCTCCATCCGGCGGTCGCCCCGGGCGACTACGCGATGATCTCGGTCACCGATACCGGGACAGGCATGGCGCCGGAGGTGCTGGCCCATATCTTCGAGCCGTTCTTCACCACCAAGGAACTCGGCAAAGGCACCGGACTCGGCCTCAGCATGGTGTTCGGCTTCGCCAACCAATCAGGCGGTCACGTCAGCGTCTATTCGGAAGTCGGTGTCGGCACCACGATTCGCCTGTTCTTGCCGCGCGCGCAGTCGACCGACGCCGAACGCGGAACTGTCGCCGACCGCGCGCAGCCGGTGACCGGCAGGGGGGAGACCGTTCTCGTCGTCGAGGACAACGCAGCGCTGCGTCGTGTCGTGATCCGCCAACTCAACGATCTCAACTACATCACTCGGGAGGCCGAAAATCCGAAGGATGCCTTGGCGCTGCTGGAAAGCGAACCGGTCGCGCTGCTGTTCAGCGACGTCATCATGCCGGGCGGCATGGACGGGTTCGAGCTCGCGGCCCTCGCCCTCGCCCGCTGGCCGGGGCTGAAAATATTGCTGACCTCCGGATTCTCTGGGGTACGCGCGCGTGACGGTACCCAGGGCGTGCCCGGCTCGGTGAGACTGATCAGTAAGCCTTACCGGCGCGATGAGCTCGCAGTCACGATACGCGAGACCCTGGACGGCGCGCGGCCCACCGCCTTGTGACAGTCGAAAAAACATCTCGCACATGCAACAAAGTCATGGGCGAGCATTCGGACACTGCTGCACCGCGATAACCCAAGGATTCGGACGGCCTTGCACGATCCGGATGCCAGCCCTGACAATCAGCTAATACCACGTTTTAATATAATAAATTCAAATGCTTATTTGATAAATTTCGACCACGTCTGTCGTGTGATCGGCAAACCGGCGCGCGCGCCGATTGCTTTCCCTTGACTATGAAAGCGGCCCCCTCCAACTCTATTGCATTGCAGCATTATGGTGCTGCGCAAAACGGCAATCCTTGCCGTCCAGAGAAAGAGTTCCGTTATGATTAGCCTCTCTCACGTTCAGAATGGCGCCGCCTCCGGGTCGACCGCCGTTTCTCCCGCCAATACGCAGGTTGTGAGCGCGATCGTCGTCGGCGTTGCCGCCTTTGCCGCCAGCGTGCTGGTCACGGCCCCGATCACCCAGGCTGCCGCCCCCGCGCTCCTCGCGCTCATTGCCGCCGCCACGGTTTCCGCTTCCGGCACCACCTCGGATCGCGGCGCCATCGCCGCCGCTCTGGTCGCCGTCGTCGCAATCCTCGGCGTCCAGCTCGCCCCGGCAGCCGAGATCGCCGAGCTGAGCCGGATGGTGCTCGGCACCGTGTTCGGCGGCTTGGTCGTGACCGCGGGCCGCCTGATCACGCGTCGCGTCTGAACCTGTCTGTCGGCCGATGCCCCATTGCGGGCGCCGGCCGGCGGCAACATGGTCTCAGTAGCGCGACTTGAACAGGCCGCGCTGCTCATAGACTGTGGCGGCTTCTTCCATGAAGGCGGCGATGCGCTCGGCGCCGTAGTCGCGACGCAGAGTCTCGGCCATCACGAGAATATCGTCCTTCGCGCTGGACCGGCCTGGGCGTAACAGCTCATAGGCCTGCATCACCAACTCCTGCGGCACGGCGACGAGATCGGCCGCCCGGTCGAAATTTGCCGCCAAGGTCGGCCGGTTGGCGGCGCGGGCGATCTCGCCCTGGCGACGCAGCGCGTCGGCATGGATCGCCAGATCGGTCATGGTGATCGTCCCGGCGACGACCGCCTCGAGCGTGATCTCGCCAAGCGGCTTTCCCGACAGCGCATGGACGAGATCGGGGCGCTTTTCCGAAATCGGATAATCTTCGCGCGAAACGCTCATCACACGGCCTCCGTAAACGACACGGTCAATTCTTCCGGCGCTGCGCCCGGCTCGCACAGCGCGGTTTCGATGGCGTAGATCATCGCGACCTCGGCATGGAAGCGGGCGCCGAGCGCTTCGCCCTTGCTTGTCACCACCACGGGCTCGGGTGCCTGTCCCTGCGCGTAGGCGGCGGCATTTTCGCCGAGGCGACGGTAATGGTCGAGCGTCGTAATCGGCGCGTTGGAGAAGAGTTCGAGATTGTGATGCGGCAGGCGGTCGCGTTGATGAATGATCGCCGTGCCCTTGGCCTGCAGGCCGATCCCGATACCCGAACCGGCAAGCCGCGCGGCGGAGAGACCAAGGAACGAGGTATCCGCCGTGTGGTGCATCCGCACGATCCGCGGCACGCCGCCGCCGGCCACGATCCCGTCGACGAGCGCCTTCAGCACTTCCGATACGCCCGCGCCGTTGAGCGCGCGGAACAGCTTGGTGCCGAAGGCCGGGCTGATGCCGATCACGACCTCCCGCTCCGGCCGACCCGGCGCAGGCGTCGCACCCAGCTTATAGAGCGCCCGGCGCTGCTCGATGCGCTCGAACACGGCTTGCGAGCGCAATACCTCGCGCTGATCGAGCTGATCGCGAATTCCGCCGATCGCGCGGCGGCGTTCGGCATCGATCCGGTAGCCGGTGCCCGGGCCCTGATAGTCGTTGGGGTCGTTGACCGCCGAGACGATGCGGCCGTCGCGGATCAGGGCCGACGTCTGCAGATAGTCTCCCGA
>CAIUCF010000179.1 GCA_903897565.1 uncultured Rhodospirillales bacterium
ACCACGGTCGGCAATGCCACGGCCGCGCTCTCCGGGATCTCGTCGGCGCTCACCCGCGACCTGCCGGCCGCGCGCAAACCACCGGATCACGCCGCGGCGTTCAGCTTCATCGTCCATGCCCGCTACAATCCCGAGCAACTGACGGTCTTCAACGTCGTCCCCGGCCTGATCTGTATCGTGCTGATGTTCTCGACCCTGTTTGCGACGACCCTGTCGATCACGCGGGAGCGCGAGCGGGGGACGATGGAGAACCTGTTGTCGATGCCGGCGCGGCCGGTCGAGATCATGATCGCCAAGATCGTGCCCTATATCGTCATCGGCTATCTGCAAGTCGCGGTGATCCTGATCTCGTCGTCGATGATCTTCGGTCTGCCGCTCTACGGCTCGCTGGCGCTGCTGCTGGCGGCGCTCGGGGTGTTCATCGCCTCGAACCTGGCGCTGGGCGTGACGATCTCCACACTCTCGGCCAATCAGATGCAGGCGACGCAATTCGCACAATTCCTGATCCTGCCGCAGATGCTGCTGTCGGGCTTCATGTTTCCGTTCTACGGCATGCCGGCCTGGGCGCAGTGGGTGGGGCAGATCTTTCCCACCACCCACGCCATTCGCATCGTCCGCGGCATGCTGCTGAAAGGCGACGGAATTCTCGATATCGTGCCGGAGTTGTGGCCTATGGGCCTGTTTGCGTTGATGATGATCGCACTCGCGGTCAGAAGCTACCGCGAGACACTGGACTGACACCGCCCCTCGAGCCGACCGGAGCACCGCGACACCATCCATGAAAATGCGCGAACTCGAACAGCGAACCGGCGTCAACCGCGAGACCATCCGGGTGTTTCTGCGCGAAGGGCTGGTGCCGCAGCCGATCCGGCCCAAGCCCAATGTCGCCGATTACGGCGAAGAGCACGTCGCCGCGATCGTCGCCGTCCGCTCGTTGCAATACGAGCAGAACCTGTCGCTGCCGCAGATCAAGCGGGCGCTGGGCGGCGATTCCGGGGGGCTCGCCGTGGAATCGAGCGCCTATCTCCATCTCGATCGCCTGCTCGCGACCCTGCTCGGCGTCGATGGCGGCACCGTGCCGATCGACAAGGTGGCGATCCGCAATCCGGTCGCCGCAGCGGATGCCGCGATCCTCGAACAGGTCGGTGCGGTGCAGATCCGCCGGCGCCGCGGCGTTCCGCATGTCAGCCGGGTCGATGCCGAAATCATCGCGCTCTGGGCGGAAATGCGCGCGGCGGGCTTTACCGAGGCGCTTGGCTTCGGACCCGAGGTGATCGGCACCCATGTCAAGCTCGCGCAGGAAATGGCGCGGTCCGAGATTACCGAATTCCGCCGCCACATCCCGCCGGACCAGAAGACCGAGAGCACAGCGAAGATGCTGCAGCAGGCGCTGAATCACGTCACCCGCATCTTCAGCCTGCTGCGGATGAAGGCGGTGCTCGAGGAGGTTGCCGATCTCAAACCGGCGCCGCGCGGCGAGCGCGAGACCCGGAAGGGCGGTGCCGCGGCGCCCTGATCGGCGCAGCGACAACGCGTTGCGAATTAGTCTTGCTATCCCAAAATTTGCGTATATTGTATACGCATTCCTGGTCGGGAGGATCAGGGAGAGGCAACACTTGTGCCTCCCCAAACCAATCACACGACGCGTGCCCATGATCGCCGCTCGGAGAAGGATTGAAACATGACTGCACCCCGGATTCCGGTCGATCTCGCTGCGCCGTTGTTTTCCCCCAAGACTTTCGCGTCGCCGCAACAGGTCGATGCGCTTCTCAAGACATTGCGGGCCGAATATCCGCTGGCGATTGCCGAAGTGCCTGGCTACGACCCGCACTGGAGCGTGACGAAGTGGGAGGATCTGCGCGAGATCACGCGGCAGGACGAAATCTTCGACAG
>CAIUCF010000180.1 GCA_903897565.1 uncultured Rhodospirillales bacterium
CGCGGTCGAGCGCCTCGTCCCAATCATCGGCGAGCCAGTCGTCGAACGGACAGATGCCGCCGCAATCGATCAGCCCGTAGATCGGTCCGATCTTCGCCGCCAGCGCCTTGACCTCGGCGAGCTTGGAACTGTCGAGGCGATGGATCTCGGCCTTGCCGCCGAGATCGCCGACCCGGTCGCGGGTCACCGCGGCATCGAGCACGTCGGTCAGCACCACGGTCGCGCCCTGGGCGACGGCAAGCCGCGCCGAGGCGGCGCCAATGCCGCCGGCGGCGCCAGTAATCAGGATCCGCCGTCCGGCGAGGCTGAAGGGGGAGCTGGGGGCTGCTGTCATGGTCGCGGATCCTTCCCGTTGGTCGTTTCTGTCGTCGAGACCGTGGCCGATCTCGACTTTCCGTCATCGTAATGGAGCGACCGACGGCGCGCCAGCCTCGCCGCCACCTCAGGTCTTCATTCCGCGACCTGAAGGACGATCTTGCCGCGCGGCCGCGGCCGCGTCCCCTCCAGCATTTCATGGGCGACGCGCGCCGAGGCCAACGGCAACACTGCGCCAAGCTGGGTCCGCAAGCTGCCGGCCTCCAGCCGTCCGGCGATCTCGTCGAGCCTCGCCGTCGTTACCTCGACGAGGAAGAACAGCGCGGCGATCCCGGCCGCGGCGGCTCGAGCCTGGTCCGGCGGCGCGACCGCCGAGACCAGGAAACCCCCAGGCTTCACGACCGCGAAGGATCGCTCCTGCACGTCGCCGCCGACGAGGTCGAGCACGGCATCGACCTGGCCGGCACGGGATTCGAAGGCCTGGGTATCGGGATCGATCACGATATCCGCGCCAAGGCTGCGGACGAAGGCGTGATCGCGGCGGCGCGCCGTCGTCAAGATCCGCAAGCCCGCAGCGCGGGCGAGCTGCACCGCGTAGGCGCCGACATTGCCGGCCGCGCCGTGGATCAGCACGCTCTGCCCGCGCCGGAGATGGGCGTGTTCGAACAGAGCCTGCCAGGCCGTCACCGCGACGACGGGAACCGAGGCGGCATCGAGATCGGAGAGACCCTCCGGCTTGCGCGCGATCATCGCCGCGCTGACGATCGCGTAATCGGCATAGCCGCCGGTGAAATTCGGGTTGGTGACCCCGAACACCGCGTCGCCGACGGCGAACCCGGTGACATCCGGGCCCAGGGCGACGATCCGACCGGCGATATCGGAGCCCGGCGTCAGCGGCAGGGGCTGCGGCAGCGCGCTCTTGCCGGCGCGGACCCACGCGTCCCACGGGCCGACGCCCGCGGCCTTGACGCGGACCAGCACCTCGCCGGCCTGCGGTACCGGCGGCCGCCAGTCTTCGAGGGTGATGACCTCGGGCGAACCGAATTCGTGGATTCGGGCGGCCTTGGAGGCGGTGAGAAAGGCGGGCGTCGTGGAGTTGCCTGATATCTGGCTGGTCACGTCTGGGTCTCCTTCTATCGGAATCGTGATCTCAGTGGGCGCCGCCGACGGCGGGGTGCTGCGGGCGCGTGAGCAGCAACGTGGCAAGCACCGCGATGACGAGCGCTGCGCCGAGCAGGAAGAACGTGTCGCCGAAAGCCTGGATGAAGGCCTGTTGCTGGATGCGACG
>CAIUCF010000181.1 GCA_903897565.1 uncultured Rhodospirillales bacterium
GGCATGCAGCTGCTGATGCGACGCCCGGAGATCGACAGCTTCATCTCGGTGGCGCCGCCGGCTAGCATGTTCGATTTCTCCTTCCTCGCCCCCTGCCCGTCCTCGGGGCTGATCGTCCAGGGCGACAAGGACGAGATCATCCCGCCGGAATCGGTGCAGAAGCTCGTCAATAAGCTGTCGCATCAGCGGGACATCAAGATCGATTACCGCATCGTTCCCGGCGCCAATCATTTCTTCAATGATCAGATCCCGGCGCTCGAAGCGATGATCGACAATTACCTCGACACCCACCTCAAGGCGCCGACGCCGGCCCAGCGGCGCTAGCTCGTCGCGGAGAAATGTCTCCCTCCGGAAACGGGGGAGGACACCCCGGTAGTGCCGGGGAAGCTCAGCGGCAACCGCTTGAGGGCGCGGACCGCGAGATAGCCGAAGGCCTGCGCCTCGAGCGCGTCGCCGTTCCAGCCGAGCGTATCGACCGGTCGGACCTCCGCGGCCAGTCGGCGCGATAGCGCTGCCATGATCGCGGGGTTGCGGCGACCGCCGCCACTCACCAGCCAGAGAGCCGGCGCCGCCGGGAATTGACGTGCACCGAGCGCAACCGCGGCCGCCGCGCACTCGACGAGGGTTGCGGCGCCGTCGGCAGCATTCAGGTGGCTCGGCACCCAGGCGCGAAAGTGATCGCGATCGAGCGATTTCGGGGCATGCCGGGCGAAATAGGGGTCGGACAGGAACCGCTTCACATATGCGGGGTCCGCGCTGCCGGCGCCGGCGAGGGCACCGTCCAGATCGACAGGGCGGCCGGTATGCGCGAGCGCCCAGTCGTCGAGGAGCGCATTGCCCGGTCCGGTATCGAAGGAGAGCAGCGCGTCATCCTCCGCGCCGATCCAGGTGACGTTGGCGACGCCGCCGATATTGAGAATGGCGAGCGGGCGCGGCAGTTCATGGGCGAGGGCGCGATGGAATACCGGCACGAGTGGTGCGCCCTGACCGCCCGCGGCGACATCGTTGCTGCGAAAATCGGCCATCACCTCGACATGGCAAAGCTTGGCGAGACGCGCGCCGTCGCCGATCTGCCAGGTTCGGCCACGATCCGGGCGATGCAGGATCGTGTGACCGTGAAAGCCGATGAGGTCGATCTTGCCGCAGCGGGCGTCGCCCCGCAGCGCCGCGACGGCGGCGGCATGGAGATCGGTCAGCTCGCGTTCGACCGATGCCACGACATCCGCCGGGCCGCCGCCGAGAATCCCGCGCAGCCGTTCGCGAAATTCCGGGGTGTACGGAATCGTCAGCGCCGGACCGGTGACGACGTCGTCGAAGCCGTCGGTTTCGACATAGGCGGCGTCTATGCCGTCGAGCGAGGTGCCGCTCATCAGGCCGATCGTCTTCATCACCATCCGACAACCCTTCGCATCATGACCCCCGCCATGCTAAATGCACGGCGCCCGAAAATCAGTGAAGATCATGCCCGACATTCGCTCCCCCCTGCTACAGACGTTTATCGACCGCGGCCACCTGCATCAATGCACGGACCTCGAAGGCCTCGACCGCGCCGCCCTGGCCGGGTCGATCACCGGCTATATCGGTTTCGACTGCACCGCCGACAGCCTACATGTCGGCGGCCTGATCCAGATCATGACCTTGCGCCGGTTGCAGCAGAATGGCCATCGCCCCATCGTCGTGCTCGGCGGCGGCACCACCAAGATCGGCGACCCTTCCGGCAAGGACGAGGCGCGCAAGCTGCTGACCGACGAAGACATCGCCGCTAACATGGCCGGGATTCGCCGCAATTTCGAGCGCTTCCTGACCTTCGGCGACGGCCCGACCGA
>CAIUCF010000182.1 GCA_903897565.1 uncultured Rhodospirillales bacterium
ATCTCGCTTATGTCCGGCCGCATTTCGTCGAGGCCAACTGGGCGATGTACTGCGCGGTCAACGAGAAATTCGCCAATGCCGTCGTCCAGGAGGCCCATGGGCCGCGCCCGATCGTCCTGATCCAGGATTACCATTTCGCCCTGTTGCCGCGCATGGTCCGCGAGCGGCTGCCCGAGGCCACGATCATCACGTTCTGGCATATTCCCTGGCCCAACCCCGAGACCTTCAGCATCTGCCCCTGGCGCGCGGAGGTTCTGCAAGGCCTGCTCGGAAGCTCCATCCTGGGCTTCCACACCCAATTCCACTGCAACAACTTCATCGACACCGTCGACCGCTTTCTCGAGAGTCGGATCGATCGCGAACAGCGATCGATCACGCTGGGCGGCCAGGAGACGCTCGTCCGCCCCTATCCGATCTCGATCGAATGGCCACCCAAGGTGATGGAGACGCAGGGCTCGATCAGTGCCTGCCAGGCCGCGGTCCGCGCCCGCTTCAACCTGCCGCCCGACGTCAGGCTCGCCGTCGGCATCGAGCGCTTCGACTATACCAAGGGCATCCTCGACCGAATGAAGGCGATCGAACTGTTCCTGACGCAATATCCGGAGTGGCGCGGTCGCTTCTGCTTCATCCAGGCCGCGGCGCCGACGCGGACTAAACTCGCCTCCTATCGGGCACTCGAGGATGAATCCATCGCGCTGGCCGCCGAGATCAATGCCCAGCACACCTATGACGGCGTACCGGCGATCATCCTGACGATCCGCCACCACGAACAGGATGAGGTCTTCGAACTCTATCGTGCCGCCGACCTCTGCATCGTCAGCAGCCTGCATGACGGCATGAATCTGGTCGCGAAGGAATTCGTCGGCGCCCGCGACGACCAGCAGGGCGTGCTTATTCTCAGCACCTTCGCCGGCGCCGCCCGCGAGCTGACCCAGGCCCTGATCGTGAATCCCTATGACACCAAGGAAATGGCACGTGCCATCCAGCAGGCATTGCTGATGCCCGCGGAGGAGCAGCAGGCACGGATGGGCCTGTTGCGCGACATGGTTCGCGAAAACAATGTCTATCGCTGGGCTGGACGCATGCTCCATGACGCCGCGCGGATCCGCCGCCATGGCCTGATCGACGAGCTGGACACGTCTTCTGGGGACAGCCGCCGTGGCTGATCCCCCGCCACTGACCGCAGACTGCGCGCTGTTTCTCGATATCGACGGCACCTTGATCGACATCGCCGATCATCCCCTCGATGTCGTCGTTCCCGCCGGATTGGTCTCGACCTTGCGGGAGCTGCGAATCCGACTTGGCGGCGCCCTGGCGCTGGTGAGCGGACGCTCCCTCGCACAGATCGACCTCCTGCTCGGCGAGACACCGTTCGACCTCGCCGGCTCGCATGGTTTCGAATGGCGCGACGGATCCGGACAGGATCAGGTTCTCGCCGACCGCGATCCCGCCCTGGAAAAGGTCGCCGACCAGATCGTGACGGCATCGAGCGGGCTCCGCGGCCTCTATGTCGAGCACAAGGCGTATTCGATCGCGCTGCATTATCGCAGCAACCTCGAACTCGTCGACCAGGCCTGGGCGCTTGCGCGCGCCGGCGCCGATAGTCTGGGCCCCGATTTTACCCTCCTCGGCGGCAAGGCCGTCGTCGAGATCGTTTCTGCCCATGCCAAGAAGGGTATGGCGATCGAACGCTTTCTTGCCGCTCCGCCCTATGCTGGACGCCGCCCGGTCTTCGCCGGCGATGATCTGACCGACGAATCCGGCTTCGCCCAGGTCAACCGCGACAACGGCGTCACCATTCGGGTGGGTCGAGAGACACCGGAAACCCTGGCGAAGTTCAGCCTGCCCTCGACCGCCGCTCTGCGCGCCTGGCTCGGAGGCGTCCTGTGAGCACGCTCGAGCTCGGCGTGATCGGCAATTGCGCGATTGCCGCCCTGATCGATGCCAAGGCCGTGCTGCGCTGGACCTGTTTTCCGCGACTGGATGGCGACCCGATCTTCTGCGCACTACTCAACGGCACGGCACCACCCGACACCGAAACCGGAATCTTCGCGACCGACCTGATCGGCATGACGCACAGCGAGCAGAGCTATCTCGTCAATACCGCGATCCTGACGACGCGCCTCTACGACGATACCGGCGGCGCCATCGAAATCATCGATTTCGCCCCGCGCTTCAATCAATACGAGCGGGTTTATCGCCCGCCGATGCTGGTCCGCCAAATTCGGCCGTTACAGGGCCGTCCGCGCATCCGCGTCCGCATGCGGCCACGCTTCGACTGGGGCGAGTGTGCGCCGCAGGTCACCCGTGGCAGCAATCACATTCGCTACACCGGGACGACCCAGACCGTGCGGCTGACGACGGACATCGCCGTCGCCTACGTCATCGAAGAGCGCAGCTTCGTGCTCGATCGGCCGGCGACCCTGCTACTCGGCGCCGATGAAAGCGTGCTGGCGGATATCGGGGCCACCGCCGAGACGCTCTATGCCCGCACTCTCGGGCATTGGCGCGACTGGGTGAGGTCACTGTCAATCCCGTTCGAATGGCAGGACGCCGTCATCCGCTCGGCGATCACGCTCAAGCTGTGCAATTTCGAGGAGACCGGGGCGATCGTTGCCGCCCTCACCACCTCGATCCCGGAATCGGCGAACAGCCAGCGCAATTGGGACTACCGCTATTGCTGGCTGCGCGACGCCTATTTCGTCATCCACGCCCTCAACCGCCTCGGCACGACCAAAACCATGGAGGGCTATCTCGGCTACATCGGCAATATCGCCGATGACACCCGCGACAAGGGACTGGGCCCCGTCTACGGCATCTCCCGAGAGGCCGAACTGCGCGAGCGCGAGGCGCCGTATTTGAGCGGCTATCGCGGTCAGGGACCGGTCCGGATCGGCAACGCCGCCTATCATCAGATCCAGCACGACGTCTATGGCAGCGTCGTGCTGGCCTCGACCCATGCCTTCTTCGATCGCCGCCTCGGCTGGCAGGGCACCGCGGAAGGCTTCAGGAGGTTGGAAGGTCTGGGCCGGATGGCGGTGCGTGTGTTCGACCAGGCCGATGCCGGGCCCTGGGAGCTCCGGACCAAGGCGGCGGTTCACACCTTCTCGAGCGTCGTCTGCTGGGCTGCTTGCGATCGCCTCGCCCGGATCGCCGAGCAGCTCGGCCGCAAGGATCGCGCGATCCGCTGGCGCGCCCGTGCCGATCGCCTTCACGGCGTGATCTGCGCCCGCGCCTGGAACCCGCGTCTTAACAGCTTCGTGTCGACCTTCGACGGCGAAGAACTCGACGCCACGCTCCTGCTCCTGCACGAGTTCAACTTCCTGAGCGCCGACGACCACCGTTTCGCCGCAACCGTGCAGCGGATCGGCGAGCGTCTGAAGCAAGGCGACGTCCTCTATCGCTATGTCACCGCCGATGATTTCGGCACGCCGCATACCGCGTTCATCATCTGCAGCTTCTGGTATATCGACGCGCTCGCCGCGCTCGGCCGCGTCGAGGAAGCCCGCGCCCTCTTCGAGCGCATGCTGGCGCGCCGCAATGCCCTGGGTCTGCTGTCGGAGGATCTCGACCCGACCACCAGCGAGCTCTGGGGCAATTTCCCGCAGACCTACTCGATGGTCGGCCTCATCAACTCGGCGATGTATCTCAGCAAACGCTGGGAGGACGCGTTCTAGCGAGCGCCGTCGCCGAGCCAGGCGGCAAGCGCCGCGTTGACCGCGTCTGGCGCTTCCAGCGGCGGCAAATGCCCGGTATCGGGAATGATCTGCAGGGTCGAGGCCGGGATGAGGCTGTGCAACTCTTCCGCGATCTCGATCGGCGTGATGCGGTCGTCGGCGCCGAACAGGATCAGGGTCGGCACCCGGATGTCGCCGAGATACGGGCGGCCGTCGATCCGCTTGATGATCGCGTTCTGCTGGCGGGCGAAGGCGTCGCGGCCGATGCGGACGGCCATCGCCATCACCGTCTCGGCGACCGGGCCGGTCTGATGGCTCGGATGCACCAGATCCTTGAGCAGGCGCGGCGTTACACCGCGAAACGTGCCGACCCTCGACTGCGCGACGAGGCCGCGGCGGCGGCGGATCGCCTGCGGCGTATCCGCGAGCGCCGAGGTATCGAGCAGGGCCAGTCGATCGACGCGCTCCGGTTGCCGCCGCATGATCTCCTGGGCGATATAACCACCCATCGACAGCCCGACCAGTGCGAAGCGCTGCGGCGCAATTTCGAGGACATGAGTCGCAAGGTCCGGGATGGAGTCATGCCCGGTCAGGTCGGGAATGATCACCTCTCGCTCGTCGGCGAAATAACGAGTCTGGGCGGACCACAGGGCGGCGTCACAGAGCAGCCCCGGCAATAGGACGAGCGGAACCAGGGACAAGCCGGAAAATCCTCGATCTTGGCGATTGTGTCTTTGGCATGACACCAGAACCGTCGCATTTACGCCACAGCAACAAGAACTTATCCCGCGCATGGCTGCCTACGGGCGCTGTCACGCGGATCGGCTTTGACATTCGGGGCAATTGGGAACAACTACTCCATCATGACTTTCCCCGTCACCAAATAACTAGGTTTCCTTGACCACATTTGCCGATCTGGGCCTCTCGCCCGAACTGATGAACGCCGTAGCCGATGCCGGCTACTCCACGCCGACGCCGATTCAGGCGCAAGCGATCCCCTATGTCTTGATGGGGAGGGATGTTCTCGGCTGCGCGCAGACTGGCACAGGCAAGACCGCCTCGTTCACCTTGCCCCTGATCGACATTCTCGCCGGTGGCCGCGCCAAGGCGCGCATGCCGCGGACCTTGATCCTGGAGCCGACGCGCGAACTCGCCGCGCAGGTTTCGCAGTCGTTCGAGACCTATGGCAAGTACAGCAAGCTGTCGATGGCCCTGCTGATCGGTGGCGAAAGCTTCAGCGATCAGGAGCGTAAGCTCGATCGCGGCGTCGATGTGCTGATCGCGACCCCGGGCCGCCTGATCGATCTGTTCGAGCGCGGCAAGATTCTGATGTCCGACGTCCGTGTGCTCGTCATCGACGAGGCCGACCGCATGCTCGACATGGGCTTCATCCCCGATATCGAGCGCATCGTCGCGCTGTTGCCGCGGATTCGCCAGACCCTGTTCTTCTCGGCGACCATGCCCACGGAAATCCGTCGCCTCGCCGACGCCTTCCTGATGAATCCGAAGGAAGTCACCGTGGCGCCGCCGGCCTCGACGGCTGTCAACGTGACCCAGAGCGTTACCGTGCTGTGGCCGGATGACAAGCGCCGGGCGCTGCGTCATCTGCTCGGTACCGAGGACGTCAAGAACGCCCTGATCTTCTGCAACCGCAAGCGCGACGTCGATATCCTCGCCCAGTCGCTGCAGCGTCACAACTTCGACGCCATCGCGCTGCATGGCGACATGCCGCAGTCGAAGCGCACCGAGACGCTCGAGAAGTTCAAGAGCGGCAACGTCCGCATTCTGGTCGCGAGCGACGTCGCCGCGCGCGGCCTCGACGTTGCCGGCCTCAGCCACGTCTTCAATTTCGACGTGCCGATCCATCCCGACGACTATGTCCATCGCATCGGCCGGACCGGCCGCGCCGGCAATCTCGGCCGCGCGTTTACCATCGCCACGCCCGAAGAGGGCAAGGCGTTGGCCGCGATCATCAAGCTGATCGGCAAGGACATCCCGGTGATGACGATCGATGATTTCGAGCACCCGGAACTGAGCTACGAGGATTCCCGCCGCGGTCGCGGTCGTGGCGCCAAGCCGAGCGAACGCCCCCGCCGAGAGAAGGCGGCAGCGCCCGAGACCGGCGAACGGAAGCCGCGCGAAGAGCGCAAGCCGCGTGAAGAAGTCGTCGCCCAAGAGGAGCGCAAATCGGTCGCCCCGACGGCCGAGGCCAAGGAGCCCCGGGCACCGCGCGGTCGCAAGCCCCGTGAGGGCCGGTCCGAACGTCCGGTTTCCGAGCCGATCCGCCAGCAGAACGAGCCGATCATGATGGGACGCACCGCGCAGGTCGTCCCGATCAACGCCGGCCGCAACGAGCCTGACGACGACACCCGAATCATCGGCTTCGGCGACCATCTCCCGGCGTTTCTGAGCCGGCCCGTACGGCACGCCGCGCGCCGCTAAGCATTCCCGTGCCGCCGGATCGTTCTGCGATTTGGCCGATACCACAGCACTTAGTTGCTTTTTAGTTGCGTAGGAAGACGTTACTCTCCCAGTAGGACCGTGGTGGAGCGGCGGCAGCAAAGCTGCGCGGCCGGTCGACGACGGTGACATGAACTAAGGTTTGCAGTCGGCGGTCAAATGGCCAAATCGAACGCAGTCATCATCAAGCGAATCAAGAAATCGGACGCCGGACATCACGGCGGGGCGTGGAAAGTCGCCTATGCCGATTTCGTCACCGCGATGATGGCGTTCTTCCTGCTGCTCTGGCTCCTCAACGCCACCACGAACGCGCAGAAGCGCGGTATCGCCGATTACTTCGCACCGACGGTCGCCAGCAAATCGACGACCAGCGGTTCCGGCGGCGTGCTCGGCGGCAAGAGCCCGACCGAACCCGGCTCTCAGGTCAGCAGCACCGCGCCGGCCGGCATCACGACCTCGTTCACTCCGCCCCAGGATTTCCAGGAAAACGACGACGACAACACCCCGGGCCAGGCACCCAACCCGAACGACCAGAATTCCAACAGCAACGGCAATCCCAACGCGTCGCAGTCGACGCCCAACCCGAACGGCCAGCCCTCGGGCGCGGGTCAGGCCAATGCCGTAGGCCAAGCCGGACCGACCAATCCGAGCTCGAGCAATCCGTTCCTGCCGTTCAACGCCAGCAGCTCGGCAGCGCAGACCAATCCCTACGCGGCACCGCCGCCGCCCCCCGCCTCGGAACAGGCCGATGCCAACAGCGCGCCCGACCAGAAGCCAGAACTTGGCCGCACGCCCGACGACAAGACCAATCCCGCGACCGACCAGGGTAAGGTCTCGGACAAGCAGTTCCAGAAGCTGAAAGCCGAATCCGAGGAAAAACAATTCGAGAAGGCACAGTTCGACCTGCAGCAGGCGATCCAGCAAGTCCCGGATTTGAAGCCCTTGGCCAAAAATCTCGTGATCGACCGGACCGAGGAGGGCCTCCGTATCCAGATCGTCGATCAGGAAAAGACGGCGATGTTCGATACCGGATCAACCTCGATGAGCGCGCAGGCGCAGAAGCTGATGGCCCTGGTCAGCCAGGCGATCAGCAAGCTGCCGAACAAGATTTCGATTACCGGCCATACCGACGCTACGCCCTATTCCGGCAAGACGGATTACAGCAACTGGGAGCTGTCTTCGGACCGCGCCAATGCCGCACGTCGGGCTTTGATCAGCCAGGGCTTTCCGGAATCGCGGATCGCGACCGTCGTCGGCAAGGCTGATACCGATAATCTGATCAAGGACAACGCCAACGATCCGCGCAACCGTCGGATCAGCTTCGTCGTGCTGCGGGAGAACAAGCTGCCGGCGACGACAGGACCTGCCGGACCGGATGACGGCGCCTCGGCAGTGGCGCCGGGCGCCGGCCCTTGAGTCCTGGAACAGCCGTGACGCAGCGCTGGGTCCGGATCGCAACGACCGGCGAAGTTCCTGAAGACGAGATGGTCGGCCTGAACGTGGAAGGGCGGGCCATCGGGCTCTACCATATCGGCAGCCGCATCTATGCGGCCGAAGACGTCTGCCCGCATGCTCGTGTATTGCTGTCGAAGGGGCGTTTCGACGGCAAGGTGGTCGAGTGCCCGATCCATGCCGCGCGGTTCAATGTGGTGACCGGACGCCGCCTCAGCGGGCCCGTCTGCCGCGACCTGCATACCTACCCGGTGCGCATCGAGGGCGATGCTATCCTTGTCGATATCGAAGCGATTCCGCTGACGAGGGCGCTGTGATCGAAGTCGAGGCTATCCGGGCTGGCGCAGGATAATCTCGACGTGATCCTCCCGGGCGTCACGCGCAACCAGGATGACGCCCGTCGTCGCACAGAAATGCTCGAAGTCCTTGGGGGCCCCCGGGTCGGTCGCCAGCACCCGCAACACCCCGCCGGGCGCCACGCTCTTCAAGAGCTTGCGCGCCTTCAGCACCGGCAACGGGCAGATCAGACCACGCGCATCGAGAAGTACCGCGTCACCGGTTTCGGCCATTGCCACGCCTCGTGATTAAAGCCTGACGACGTCAGGACGACGTTTGAGACAGGCTCTAATTATATGATGTAGCGCCAATCCCTGCTAGCTGATCGCAGTTTGCTCTAGGGAAACAGACTATCGATCGACGACTGATCCATGACGACGGCACTCGCTTCGGCGGTCATAGCCGCCGCCGGCTGAGGCTTCGGCTCCGGCTTCGGATCGGGCTTCTTGATTTCGGCCTTCTTCTCGACCTTCGGCGCTGGCGGTGGTGGCGGCGGCGGAGCCGTCTCGATCGGTTCCATATCGGGCCAGGCAAGGTCATCCGCCGCCGGCGTCGGCGAGACGTCGGGCATCGCATCGAACAGCGAATCCACCGCGCTCTGGTCGATGCCATCCCGCAGCGCCGGCCCATTCAGGAGATGGGCGTCCGCCCGGGTGTCGCTGCGATCAATCGGCATGTCTTCGGGTTTGACGCCCTCGAGCCCCCAGATGCGGATCATCGCATCGACACGTTCCTCGAGATAGCGCAAGGTCGCCACGACCTTGGAGATCCGCTGGCCGGTGATGTCCTGGAAACCGCACGAGACGAGGATATTGGTGGCCTCGGACTCGAGCTCCGCGGCTTCTTCGGTGAGGTCGTGCTTGCGGACCTTGGCCGCCATCTCGAGCACCCGTTCGGCGCTGTTGAGGATGTCCGAGGTCGCCCGTTCGGTCGCGTGAACGATGGCGTCGAGTTCCTCCGTAGCCAGATTGATCCGCTTCGACGATGCGCCGTTTTCGGCCGGCTTCATCGCGGAAATTTCGACCTTGGCCTTGCGGATCGACGCCGCCATCTCGATCAATTCGCGGCGCAGCACCGAGAGGTGCACATCCTCGGCCGATTTTGTCGCGGCGGTGTCGAACCACCCGCGGATCGAGCGGACCGCCGAGTGGAACTCGTCCATTGCCAGCACCGCCGTCTTGCGGTCACGCATGCGCAGGAAGGCGCGGCCCGACTCGGAGGACAGAAGCGAGTCTTCGACGGCGATATACTGCTCGGCGGTAAGATCCTTAGGGACCTTGAGACCTGCCATCATCGGGATCCCCCGTTTATTTTTTTGCCTAGAGAACCGAGGCGATCTTCGCCTTCAGAGTCTCGGCATTGAATGGCTTGACGATATAGTTGCTGACTCCGGCCTGCTTGGCGGCAACCACGTTTTCGGTCTTGGACTCGGCCGTCACCATGATGAACGGCAGCGATTTCAGCGCGCTGTCGGCGCGCACGAGCTTGAGCAGCTCGAGACCGGTCATCGGCTCCATGTTCCAGTCGGAAACGACAAGCCCGAACTTCTGGGCGCGCAGCTTGTCATAGGCCGTAGCTCCATTGTCCGCCTCTTCGACGTTCTGGAACCCGATCTGGTTGAGGAGATTTTTGATGATCCGGCGCATGGTGCTGTAGTCGTCCACAACAAGCACCGTCACACTGGTATCCATGAGTCGTCATCCCATTCTGCTCGTAAAACCGAGACGCGACATTAACAGCGGCAACGTTAACAACCTGTTGCCGAGCAAGCAGACAATCCCGGCTTAATCCCGGAACCGCGAAACTGCCGCCACCAAGGCTTCGGGGTGGGCGTGATGCAACATATGCCCCGTTGCCGGAAGCTCGGTGAGTCGGGCGCCCGGTACAATGGCTGCCAGCCGCTTGCCGTGCCGGGCGGGCTCCACGACGCTGTCCTCGGCGGCCACCAGGATTTCCAGGGGCACCTCGAACCGGCGATACTGGCGTTGAATTGCCATGATATCGTGGTTGAGGGCGTGCAGATCATCGGCGTTGGCACGGAGTTGGCTCGGGCGAATCATTAACTCGATGGGCAGGTCTCCGTATCCCGGGGGGACCGGGTTCGGCGCAAAAACCTTCTCCAAGCCCTTGGCGGCCATATGTCGGGCAAGCTTCGGTCCGAACGGCATCCCCATCACCGTTTCCACCGCGCCCTGGGAAAGCAGGGAGAGCAGCTTCAGCGAGGCTTGGTGCGCAGCGAAGCTCCACCCGGCGAGCGAGACGATACCGGCAACCTCGTCGGGGTATTCCAAGCCGTAATGCAGGACCAGCGCCCCGCTCCAGGAATGGCCGATCAAGATTGGCCGCCCCACGCCGAGGCGCGACAGCGCGCCATGGATCAGTCTGGCCTGAGCCGCCGGACCGGCGAGACCTTCGCCGCGACCGCTATGGCCATAGCCGGGCCGATCGAAGGCGATCACGCGAAATGTCGCGGCGAGTGCCGCGCCCGCCGGACCGCAGAATAATTCCTGCGCCAGCATCGCCGCACCATGAAGGAACACGACCGGCCGTCCCGAGCCACGATCGAGATAGTGTAGACCGACGCCGTTGACCGAGACGAACGCGCCCTGGGGCGGATGGTCGCGCTCGGCCTGGGCGATCCAAGGCGCCGGGGCACCGCCGGCATGCTGCCCGGATTTGTCGCCCAATCCCCACTCCGCTGCCAATTCATCGAGCCACATTTCGGAACTCCCGCGAACCCACGCTTGCCTACAGAATATAACGGACGAGGGGGCGATAAAGTCCCGAGATCGCATGCGTGATCTGATCGCTCCAAGGTATTCCCGGTACAATTCCGGCAATTCAATAAGCACGATTATAAATATTCAATGCGCCCTGAAGCCAACTACCGAGTAGTTCGAGGGTTGTCGACTCGGGTCCCGGAGCGCTAAACTGTCAGTCAACGGCTATGTCGTCGCGCGGATATATCGCCCCGTGCCGCCCGATCTTCGGGAGACGACTGACTGGGAGTTATCATCATATGCCTGCCGAGGTCATCCAATTGAGGCTCGAATCCACCGAGCTCGCCTCCCCGGCTGCCGCCATGCCGGTCATCGAGCCTCAGGGCATCCATCTCATTCTCGACCTCGACGCCGACGCCGTCGAACTGCTGCGCGCCAGTCCAGTCCTGGCGGCTCACGCCGCGAAGCGGCCCTATACCCGGCGGATCGACCAGGTGTTCTGGGACACGCCTGAGCATCGGCTCGGCCGCTCCGGCGTCGCCTTGGCCCTACAAACGAGCGGGCAGCGGCGCATCCAGATCGTGACGCCGATCCGCAAGACGCTGACCGGCGGCGGGCCGCTCATCGCAGCCGAGACTCCCATCCAGGGAACACGACCCGACCTCGTGCGACTGGCGCTGACGGCGGGGACAGATCCGATCCTGGTCAGCGGCCTTGACCCGAACAGCATCATTCCGATTTTTGCCGTCGAGGTGAAGCGGACTCATTGGAACCTGACCTGGGGCGATACCAGGCTGGCACTGACGCTCGACATCGGCGCGATTACGACGTCACAGGGCGACGCCGGAATCAGTCAGGCGGCGCTCATACACCTCGGCGGGCCGTCCAGCGGTCTTTATGACTTTGCCAGGATGTTGAACCGCAGCGTCCCGTTTGCCCTCGCCACGTCGTTGCCGGCACAACTGGGCTACCGCCTCGTCGTTGCCGACGACTGGTGGCCCGTCGTGACAAAGCCGAATCTGACCCGGACGATGAGTGTCCGAGAGGGTGTTCTGGCAATCGGACAGGCCGCGACGACGGCGCTGCGCATCGAGGTCGACGCATTGGTCCGCTCGCAAAAGCCCGAGCGCATCCACCAGGCGCGGGTGGCGATCCGCCGCCTCCGGTCCATCCTCTCGGTTTTTGCCCCGGTTCTGCCAACCCTGACGCGACGAACTCTCGGCCAGGAATTGAATGCCGTCGCCTCCCGCCTGGGCGACGCGCGCGAGTGGGACGTGTTTCTTGCCGACACGCTGACGCCGATGGAAGAATGGCTTCCCGAAGAGCGAACGCTCGCGAGCCTTCGCCTCACCGGCGTGGTGCTCCGCGAACAGGCTGCCGCCGCGGCGTTCGCCGCTGTCTCCGGAGA
>CAIUCF010000183.1 GCA_903897565.1 uncultured Rhodospirillales bacterium
GACTGACCAGTGCCGCCGTCCGAACCAGTCTGGTTGGTCGTGTCGATAATCCAAAAGCTGTTCGAGACGACCGTGGTCGGCGAACCAACCGCAGAACCGCCAATCAGCCCGCCCTGCACGGCCCCGCCGCTCACGAGACCGCCGGCATAGCTGTTGATTATCGTGCCGTCGTCGGCCTGGCCGACGAGGCCGCCGACCAGCGTGCCGGAGCCGACGCTGATCGTCTCGAGCGCGTAGGAGTTCGCAATCGTCTGCCCAGGATCGCCGCTGACCAGCGCCCCGACCAGCCCACCGGTGCCGGCGGTGATGAACGATGTCGTGATGGCGCCGGACGCGTAGGAATGGTCGATAGTCCCCCTGCCGGAGAAGCCCATGACACCGACCAGGCCGCCGACATCGGCATTGTTGCTGAACAGGCTGATATTCGCCGTCGATGCGTCGAGGCTCAGGATCCCGACATCCGCGCTGGTGGGCAGGCCGATCGCGCCGACCAACCCGCCGAGATCGCTGATTCCCGTGCCGGAAATCGTGCCGGAGATGGAAAGATCGATGAGCGAGCCGTGCATCAGATGCCCGACCAGCCCACCCTCCTGGACGCCCTGCGTCCCGGTGTAGACAACTGTCAGGCTCTCGTTCGCCAGGTGCAGATTCTCGATCGTCCCGGAACCGAAGGCGCCGACCTGGCGGAACAGGCCCGAGGCCGTGTAGCTGAACACATCGGTCAGCGTCTCGCTGATCGTGATGTTCGAGACCGTGTAGCCGAGCCCGTTCAGCACGCCGTCGAAATTGGCGATCGGCGTCAGGCTGGCGATTTGGGAGAAGTCGAGATTGCTCAGGATGGCATAGTTGGCCGTGTCGTGGATGTTCTGGAACGCGGCGGTGGAATTGATCGCGTCGTAGTAGCTGCCGCTGCCGAGCACCGAGATATAGGCGGCACCATTGTTGTTGACGAGGAACGGCGTCGCCTGGCCGCCAGCGGTGGTCCAGAAACTGGCGCTGAGGCTGCCGTTCGGTCCCGCGGGCAGGCCAGCCTGAAGCTGCGCCAGGGTGACCGCCGCGGCCGCGGTCGACAACGAGTCATCGCCAACCGCAAAGCCGGGGTCGCCGCTCGCATGGGTCATCCAGAACGCGGCGATCATCGAGGCGGAGCCTGCCGTCTGGTTCGACCCCGCAAAATCCCCGGCGATGCCCGCGCCGACCGAAACCAGACCCGTCGAGTAGGCGCCCAGAATTGAGCCCTCGAAGCCGTTGTACCCGACGAAGCCGCCGAAATAGGTCGACGCGGCGCTACCGCTGACAGCGCCGAGCGCGTAGCTGTTGGTGATGGTGGCGCTCGTTCCCTGATGACTGCCGTCGAGACCGACGAACCCGCCGACATACTGCACGCCGGTCACCGCGCCTGCCGCCCAGCTCTGGTCGATCGCGCCGTAATTGACGCCGGCGAAACCGCCGGTACCGCCGGCCCCCGCGACGTCGATGACTGTCACCGAGCCTTCGGCACCACCGAAAGC
>CAIUCF010000184.1 GCA_903897565.1 uncultured Rhodospirillales bacterium
ATTGGCGAGACCGGTAGCGTCGCGGGTGAAGGCGACGGCGCTGCCGACATGGAAGTGGTCACCATGGGGCTGCGGCAGGCGGTGCAGCGCGATCCCGCCATCGGCCGCCGGCGTCGCATGGTTGGGCGAGCGCGCAAGTTCCTGAAACAGGGTCAGGGTCTTCAGCTGCAGGGCGTTCAGGTTCAGCGGGTTCTTCTTGACGGGCGCCACGGTCGATCGTCTCCGGGTAATGGGTCGGGGTAGCAAGGCGTAATCGAGAAACCCGACGCGAGGCAAGCGAAAGCCCCGCGCCTCAGACCTCTTCCGGGGTCTTCAGGACGAGCGAAAGGGCGTGCACGCCCTCCTTCAACTCGGCATCGAGCAATTCGTGAACGAGGCGATAGCGCTCGACCCGGCTCATTCCGGTAAAGCGGCCGGAGACCACGGCCACGCTGAAATGGGTCTCGCCACCCGGCTTCGCGCCGGCATGTCCGGCATGCTTGCTCGAATCGTCGGTGATGGTCAGCGCCTGCGGCGCCAGGGTCGCCAATTTGTCCCTGATCCGGTCTGCCATGGTCATGCGTGTCGTCCTTTTCGTAAATCAATCCGGGAAATCCGAATACCTCGACCCCCTCGGGCGCGGGCAGATGTCCTTGTCTTGGTCTGGGCCGCCGCTCATAGTATCGCCATGGCGAGAGTGAGAGACGCGTCCTTTTCGGCGGCCCGGCCGCAGCAGGCCCTGCGCGCCTGCGACCAGCCCGGCTGCGCCGGCGAGGGCGCCTTTCGCGCGCCCAAATCCCGGCAGCATGTGGACAGCTACCACTGGTTCTGTCTAGAGCATGTGCGCGCCTACAACGCCGCCTGGAACTATTACGCCGGGATGAATGAGCGGGAAATCGAGTACGAGCTACGCCGCGACACCGTCTGGCAGCGCCCAACCTGGCCGCTCGGCTGGCGCACCGCGCAACGCGATCTGCGCGATCCTTTCGACATTCTCGACGGTGACCCGCAGGGCTCCCGCTCGCGCCGTGATCGCCGCCCGCCGCCCAGTCCGGAGGACCAGGCCGCAGAACTTTTCGAGCTCAGAGCACCTTTCACCCTAGCGGAATTGAAACGGCGCTATAAAACATTGGTCAAGCAACATCACCCCGACGCTCACGGCGGCGACAAAGATGCCGAGGAACGGCTGAAAGCGATCAACCAGGCCTTCGCACTGCTGAAACCGAGAGCCACCACCTAAGACTTCCAGTATGGGATCCCCGTCCGTATGACTTCCGCCCAAGAAACTGTCTCAAAGGCTGGCTTCGTGCCGAACCTTCCCGACATCAAGATCTCCGCCCGCAAGGTATTCGGCGTCGACAGCGATCTCGAAATCCCGGCCTTCAGCCAGCCCAGCGAGCACACGCCCGAGATCGACGAGGCCTATCGCTTCGACAACGAGACGACGATGGCGATCCTCGCCGGCTTCGCCTTCAATCGTCGTGTCATGATCCAGGGCTATCACGGCACCGGCAAATCGACCCATATCGAGCAGGTCGCGGCGCGCCTCAACTGGCCCTGCCTGCGCATCAATCTCGACAGCCATATCAGCCGCATCGATCTCATCGGCAAGGATGCGATCGTGCTGCGCGACGGCAAGCAGATCACCGAGTATCGCGAGGGCATCCTGCCCTGGGCGCTGCAATCGCCGACGACCCTGATCTTCGATGAATACGACGCCGGCCGTCCGGACGTGATGTTCGTGATCCAGCGCATCCTCGAGGTCGAGGGCAAGCTGACCCTGCTCGACCAGAACAAGGTGATCCGCCCCCACCCCGCCTTCCGCCTGTTCGCCACCGCCAACACGGTCGGCCTCGGCGACACCACCGGCCTCTATCACGGCACGCAGCAGATCAACCAGGGCCAGATGGACCGCTGGAACATCGTCGCGACCCTGAACTACCTGCCCTTCGCCGAGGAAGTCGCGATCGTGCTGGCCAAGGCGCCGAGCTTCAATACCGAGGAGGGCAAGGCGACCGTTTCCGCGATGGTCCGCCTCGCCGAATTGTCGCGCGCGGGCTTCATCAACGGCGACATCTCGACCGTCATGTCGCCCCGCACCGTGATCACCTGGGCCGAGAACACCCGGATCTTCAACGGCGATATCGCCCTCGCCTTCCGCCTCACTTTCTTGAACAAATGCGACGAGGTCGAGCGGGCGACCGTCGCCGAGTATTATCAGCGCTGCTTCGGTCGCGAACTGCACCAGCCGCATGTTTCGGTCATGCGCGGATAGGCGGGACAGAGGTAAGGATAAGCGATCATGGCCGTCCTCGACGACGAGGCGCTTGAGGGATTCAAGCGCGCCACCGCCTCGACCCTGCGCTCGATGGCGGAGCGCGACGACGTCACCGTCGCGTTCTCGCAGGAGAGCCCCGGCCTCTTGAGCGGCCGTGCCCGGTTGCCGATGCCGCCGCGCGATCTGCAGCCCGAGGTCACTGCGCAGATCCGCGGCGCCGCGGACGCGATCGCCCTGCGCCTGAAGCATCATGATCCCGCGATCCACGCCCGCCGGGCGCCGGTCGGCGATCATGCACGGGTCGTCTTCGAGGCGATCGAACAGGCCCGCGTCGAGGCAATCGGCAGCACGCAGATGACCGGCGTCGGCCAGAACCTGACCGCCGCCCTGACCGAACGCTATCGGCGTGAAGCCCTAGACCGCGCGCCGGAACGCAACGAAACCACGCTCGCCGAGACGGTGCGGCTGCTGGCGCGCGAGGTCCTGACCGGCCAGGCGCCGCCCGCCACCGCGGAACGCCTGGTCGCCCTATGGCGGCCTAACCTGCCGCAGAAGCTGATCCAGGATCTGGCCGGCCTGAAATCCACACTCTACGACCAGGACGCTTACGCCCGCGTCATTCGCCAGCTGATCGAGGACCTCAATCTCGAGGCCGCCGATCAGGACGAAGAAGACGGCGAGACCTCGGAGCAGGATGCCAGCGGCGAGGACGGCCAGAACGAGGAAGACGCCGAGCAGCAGCCCGAAGGCCAGGCTGGTGAGCCGGCCCGCGGCGAGCCCGAAACCGCGCAAGCCGAGGGCGATCCCGAGGGCGGCGAGGATAATCCCGGCGAAGACACAGCCGGCGAGATGTCCGAAGGCGCCGGCGACGACGACGAGACCTCGAAGCCCGGCCGCGCCGACCAGCGCCACCGCCAGCATG
>CAIUCF010000185.1 GCA_903897565.1 uncultured Rhodospirillales bacterium
GATCCCGGTCTCGCGTGCAATCTCGGCTGCACGCCGGGCGGCCGGGCCATCGACCGGCTCCGCCAGCATCCGGGCGGCGGCGGGGCCGATATTATAGCCGGTCAGGAACATCTCGGCGCAGACCAGCAGCCGAGCGCCTGCCGCAGCCGCCTGCCGAGCGGTCTGCGCCAGCAGGTCGAGGTTGCGCGCGCCGTCGCCGGAATCATTCGGCCCCTGAAACATCGCTATCCGCACCGAGATACCTCGCAGAGACATCGCCAAAGCATGACGATAGCCGGGCGGCGCCCCGGGATCAAAGCGGATTACGTTGCGATGGCCTGGTCCCAAACGACGCGGTCGGGTGGCAGCCGAATGGTGACCGCGGTTCCCAGGCCGATCCTACTGTCGATCGCGAGGCTGCCGCCATGGGCCTCGACCATCGCCTTGGCCAGCGGCAGGCCGAGACCGGTGCCCTCCTGGCGGCGCGAGCTAAGATCGCCGACCTGGCGGAAGGCTTCGAGTGCCTTGGGGATGTCAGCGGGATCCATGCCGATTCCGGTATCCGCGACGACGAAGGTGAGGCCGTCCGCGTCAGCATGGATGCGGACCGTGATCGCACCTCCCGGCCTGCTGTATTTCATGGCGTTCGAGAGCAGGTTGAGCAGAATCTGCTTGATCCGGGTCGCGTCCGCCATGATCGCCGGCAGCTCTGGCGGGATCTGTTCGACGAGCGAGAGGCCGTTCTGCTCGATCAGAGGCCTGATCAGGGCGAGGCACGATTCGACGAGATCCTGCGGGCGGACGCGCTCTTCGTCGAGGTCGAACGACCACAAGGTGAGCTTCGACAGGTCGAGGACATCGTTGATGATCTTGAGGAGATGCGCGCCGCTGACATGGATGTCGGCGGCATAGGCGCGATAGGTCTCGGAAAGCGGCCCCATCATCCCCTCGCGCATGACCTCGGAAAAGCCGAGGATGGCGTTGAGCGGGGTGCGCAGCTCGTGGCTCATATTGGCGAGGAACTGGGTCTTGGCGAGATTCGCGGCTTCGGCTTGCGTCAGTGCTTCGCGCAAGGCGATTTCCTGTTCGCGCCGTTCGGTGATGTCGGTCCGCATGCCGGCATAGCCGCCATCACGCGTGCGCTGGTGGAAATAGCTGAACCAGCGGCCGTCGCGGGTCTGAATCTCGTGGACCATGCCGGCCTGAGCGATCTTGGGATCCAGACTGGCGTAATTCTCGAGCACTGCGGCGGCCGGCTCGTCATAGATTCCGATCCGATCGGCGATCGCTATCACTTCCTCGATCAGCATTCCCGGCTTGATCTCGGCGGCGAGCCCTAGGTTCTGGCGCAAATAGGCGGCATTGGCGAAGATCAGGCGGCGATCGGAATCGAACAGGATGAAGCCCTGGGGCAGAGTCTCGATCGCACTCCACAGCCGGTCCTCGGCGCGGCGCGCACGCTCCAGCGCCTCCTGCATTGCGATTTCGGATTCGCGCTCGCGCGAGATATCGATGTGGATGCCGACGATGCGCCGCGCAGTCCCGAACTCGGGATCGCGCTCTGCGATGCGGCTGCGGGTCTGAATCCAGGCCCAACTGCCATCGGCGCGGCGGTAGCGGTACTGGACGTCGATGGCGTCGACCCGTCCGGCGAAACACTCGTCGGTCAGGTGGCTGACACGCGGGCGATCCTCGGGATGGACGAAGTCCTGCCAGTTGCGGTGGAAGATCGTCAGCTCGTCGGGGCCATAGCCGAGCGTATGGCGCCAGTCGCGATTGAAGAACAGCGTCCAGGTCGACGGATACCAGTCCCAGATCCCTTGATTGGCGGCATCCAGCGTCAGGTTGAGCCGCATATCCATCGCGACGCGATTGGTGATGTCGCGGCGCAGGATGACCGAGCTGCCGTCGGGATTGACCTGATCCTTCATCCAGAACCAGCGGCCGTCGACGAGCTGTCGCTCCCGCGGCGCGCGGGTTTGCGGGGTGAAGGGCCGGTCGCCGTCACGGCGCCGTGGCGCGTCGTCTGCGGCCCGCAGGCCATAGCCGGCGGCGAGGCTGGCGCTGACGATCGTGAGGATGGCGGTTCCCGGAACCAGGGTCGCCTCGATCTTCGCGAACATATCGTGGAAGCGGCTGTTGCAGCGGACGAGCCTGCCACGGGGGTCGAACACGGCGATCCCGTCCTCGGAGGCGTCGAGGATCGCGCCGAGGCTCTGCTCCGTCAGGGTCGGAGCAGCATCATGAACGCCCCGCCCACCTGCTACCTTCTCCACCATCATGCCTGACGACCCCGCGGGCCCCCGCCGGCCCGGGTTATCCCCGTTGGATCGCGACGACCACCACCCGAAGCGTATGTCGGGATTCTTAACACATTGATAACAAGGGGACTTTGTTCAGGACCTCGTTCCGGACGCAACGCGGGGTTCCGGCGCCCGATCGGGTCGGGCGCCGGTGGGTTGCCGCAGGCCGTCGGCTCAGACGCGAGCCGGGCGTCGCCGCCGCGCTGCGATCCCGGCGACGCCGGCGACCGCCGCCGC
>CAIUCF010000186.1 GCA_903897565.1 uncultured Rhodospirillales bacterium
AGGGGCTCGAGTTCGTAGAGCAATGGTCGCGTTCTCTTGCACGATCCTGCCAAAGCTGAGCGGATCATGCCTCCGGGTTGTTGCCACTCGGCGGGTTTTGCGCTTCAGTTCCGCGATGGAACAGCTGAACGAACTCCGCGATCTGATCGCCCGCCATGCCCGCGGCAGCGGTACCGTCACGCCGGTGCCGAACCTCCGACTCAGCACTATCGACAGCTTGAGTGCACCCGCGCAGATGGTCTACGAGCCGATGCTCTGCGTCGTCGCGCAGGGCGCGAAGCGCACGATCCTGGGCGACAAGGTGTTCAACTACGATCGCGGCAAGTTCCTCGTCGTCTCCGTCGATCTACCGGTGAGCCGGCGGATCACCCAGGCGAGTCCGGACTCGCCGTACATGGCGATGGTGCTGCGGCTCGACCCGGTCGCCATTGCGTCGCTGCTGCTCGACATGGAGGGAAAGCCTCGCGAGGGGCAGCCCGTGGGGCTCGCGGTCAGCCAGGCCACGCCCGACCTGCTCGATCCGGTGCTGCGACTGGTCCGCCTGCTCGACCGGCCGGCCGATATTCCGGTGCTGGCGCCGCTGGTCGAGCGGGAAATCCTGTGGCGGTTGCTGGAGAGCGAGCAGGGGGCAATCGTCCGTCAGATCGGGCTCGCCGACAGCCGGGTATCGCAGATCAGCCGGGCGGTGCGCTGGCTGCTGGGCCATTACGCCGAACCGCTGCGGATCGACGATCTGGCGCGGATGACGGGGATGAGCGTGTCTTCGTTCCATCGCCATTTCAAGGCGGTGACCGCGATGAGCCCGTTGCAGTACCAGAAGCAGATCCGACTGCAGGCCGCCCGCGAGTTGCTGATCGCGCAGTCGGGCGATGTCGCCGGAATCGGCTTCAGCGTCGGCTATGACAGCCCGTCGCAGTTCAGCCGGGAATACGGCCGCTTGTTCGGCGCGCCGCCCGGCAAGGACGCCATGCGGCTGCGCGCGTCGTCAATTCCGGAGCGCTCCGTCGCCTGAGAATGCCGTCAGCCCTCGAGGCCCTGGGTCGCGATCCGCGCAGCGAGCTTGCGGGATGGGTCTTGGAGCAAGGGAAGGCTGAGCGCAGCTTCGACGTCGTTGCGGGTGAGGCCGATATCCTTGAGTTCGCGGTTGCTGAACTGCAGCAACGATGCGATTTCGCGGCGCGCCCGCAGCGTGCGCCGCAGCTGCGCGACAGCGC
The DNA here is from genome assembly GCA_903897565.1 of uncultured Rhodospirillales bacterium. Taxonomy (GTDB): domain Bacteria; phylum Pseudomonadota; class Alphaproteobacteria; order ATCC43930; family CGMCC-115725; genus CAIXXC01. The sequence continues at coordinate 1,215 of CAIUCF010000186.1, forward strand.
GAAACCCCCGGCTGATCGGGCCGGTCAGGAAATCCCACATCTGGAACGCCGCAACGCGGAACAGCTCCGCGGGAAGAAATCTGGTCGTCATCATCTGCACTCCACTCTACAGACGATGCAGATTGTCTCTTTAATGTACCGTAGTCAATTGCTATATTGTACCATGACAATCGCGATATCGAAGGCTGGCATGCAGATCCAGCGGCGAATGCTTCGACTCGGGACGTCCCGGATGATATTGTCATGATACAATGTGATGATGAGTTGATGTTAGTTCGATGACTGACTGGAGCCCAATGATCGGCGGCGGAGCGGCACCGCTGTACGAGCGGATCGCCGACGCGATCGAGCTGGATGTCCGCAACGGCCGGCTCGCGGCGGGTGCGCGGCTGCCGCCGCATCGCGACCTCGCCGAGCGGCTCGCCGTCAGCGTCGGCACGGTGACCAAGGCCTATGGCGAGGTCGAACGCCGCGGCCTCATCTCCAGTCATGTCGGGCGTGGCTCGTTCGTCGGACGGCATCGCGGCCCGACGATGCCGCCGCCGGCCGAGGGCGGGGCCATCAACCTCTCGCACAACATCCCACCACTGGTCTCGTCGCCGCAGCATCTCGCGGAAGCGCTGGGTCGGCTGCGGCGCCGGCCCGATCTGATGCAGGCGACCGGCTATACCCCGCCGGAAGGGTTGGAATCGGCGCGCCGCGCCGCGGCCGACTGGCTGCGTCGTCGCCATGGCGTCGAGTCCATCTCCGCCGATGAACTGATTCAGTGCAATGGAGCCCAGCATGGTATGGCGCTCGCCTTCACCGCGGCGTGCCGTCCCGGCGAGACGATCCTGTGCGAGGCGGCAACCTTCCACGGCATGAAGAGTCTGGCCGAACATCAAGGGTTCCGCCTTGCCGGCGTCGCGATGGATGACGAGGGGATCATACCCGCGGCCTTGGATCGCGCCATCGCCGAGCATGACGCGCGTGCTCTCTACATCATCCCGACCCTGCAGAACCCGACGACGATCACGACCAGCGCCGCGCGGCGCCGCCAGATCGCCGAGATCGCCCGGCGGCGGGACATCCTGATCATCGAAGACGACGCCTACCGCCCGATCGCGGCGCCGGATGCACCCTTGCCGTGTTTCGTCGATCTGGCGCCGGAGCAGACGATCTATATCGCCACCGTTTCGAAATCGGTCTCGCCCGGGCTGCGCCTCGGTTTTCTGCGCCTGCCCAACCGCGGCCTGCGCGAGCGTGTGCTCCGTGGCATCCGCGCCACCGGCTATTCCCTGCCGCCGTTCGGCGCGCTGATCTTCAGTCAGTGGTGGGAAGACGGCGTCGCCGATCTGATCGCCGATGAAATCGTCGTCGAGTCGCGGCGTCGGGTCGATCTCGCGACATCGATCTTCGGCGATGTGATGCGGCCGCTCTCCGCCAGGCAAAGCCTCAATATCTGGCTGCCGCTCTCGGCGCTCGAGGCCGAGCGTGCCGCCGGTCGCGCCGGTCGCGCCGGGATCGAGGTCACCCCGGCCGATGCCCCGATCATCGCGGCA
>CAIUCF010000187.1 GCA_903897565.1 uncultured Rhodospirillales bacterium
AGGGGAGACGGGAGAAGGGGTAAGGCTGGCGCAATTCGCGGCCTACAAGTCCTTCTCCGCCCTTTAGGGGGGAGAAGGAGTTAGGATGAGGTGGGTCTCGACGGCGGAAGCGCCCACCTCACCCCGGCCCTCTCCCCCCTGAAGGGCGGAGAGGGAGTGGATTGAGCGCAAGACCTCAGTCCTGATAGCTCCAGCCGCGGTCTTTCATGCAGGCGTTGAAGGCGGCGGCGGCGGAACCGGACTGGCTGCAGGCGCTCTGGTCGGCCTTGAAATCGTCATTGGACGCGCCCGGCTTCTGCCAACGGTAATAGCCGCAGCCGGCAAGCCCGATCGAGAGGCAACAAAGAACGAGAATTATCCTGGACCGCATGATGTTCAACCGTTCCTGATTCGCAACCGACTGCCCGAATCATGAGCAGACGGAAGCAAAAGCGCAAGGCCGACCGGCATCATCCCCAGCCCTAGACCATCAGGGTCAGACGCTCGGCGCGCTCGCGCACGATCAATTTCAGGGGTTTCAGGGCATCGGCTACTATCCGCTCGATCATCGGATCGGAGAGGCTGTCACGATCCCACTCGACGAGCGCGTCGTGAAACGCGATCGCCGCGTCGGTCATGCCGACGACGATGCCCTGCAGGATTTCGAGCAATCCGCCCTCGGTGCGATGCCGGATCCAGATTTTGTCGTTGGTTGGTGTCGCAGCGTTCTTGATTGCCGTGGCGACCGCTTCGATCAGGCTGCCGGCGCGCTCAAGCCGCCGGGCCTGTTCCGTTAGGGCACGGTCGAGAAAGGGGTGCTCGCGGGTCGGGGGCGGCAGGTATTCACGACGCCAGGAATCCTCGAGGCCTTTCAACACGCCACGGGCGTCGGCGAGGATGCCCGCAACCTTGTTGCGAATGAGCAGGTCATCGGCCCGGAGTTTGTTCTCCTCGCGATAAAAATTATAGCCCCAGCCGTAGAACAGCAGGATCGCGGTCTGCTTGATCGGCCCGGTCGCGGAGATCTTGTCCATCGGTCAGGCCGGCGGATCGATGATGTCGCCGACGGGGAAGGTCGATTGGATGTTGCCGCCGATGTGAAATGCCTGCCCGATCGCCATGTTGGGTGCCGACACCAAGCCCTTCTCGGCCATCTTGAGCGCCGCATACATGCGCACGGCGTCGAGCGGCGACAACCCGAGCGCCTTGAGGCTGATGATCTGCCGCATCCGTTCGTCCTTCGGATGGATCAGCACCTTGAGATCATTGAGATGGATGCCGTAAATCTTGAGGAAACTCGACAGGTGTTCCTTCACGAGTTCCGTGATCTCGTGGATGTGCTCGTTGACCTGCTCGAGCGGTGTCACCTGCAGGATCTGGTTGACCGATTGCTCGACCACTGGCCCGGCATATTGGATCAGCTCTTTGACCGGGATGGTGCGGCCGCTGAACGGCATGTGGGTTACCAGGGCAAGCGCATCCTCTTTCGAGTCGACGTGGATGTAGAAATCGACCTGGTAGACGAGCTCGGCCATCTCTCGCGAGGTCGCGATGCCTTCCGTCTTCGCCAGCAATTTCGAGCGCGAAACATAGATGGGCTCATAGACCCAGGGCGAGGCGCCGCCGAAAAAGCCCTGAACGACGCTGCCGAGGATGGGCTTGTCCGGGGTTTGGATCGGGTACTGGCCGGTCTCATAGACCGCCAGCACGGCGCCGCGCGATTTCAACACGCAGAATTCGTTGGTCTCGACGGTCAGCAGCGACCCCGACACGATGCTCTCGTCGTAATATTTGAAGGCGATAACGTCTGGCGTGAGCACGCTCAGGCCGTTGCCGTCGAGGGTCGTTATGACTTGGCGTGTGATGGCCATCGGGCGCTCCGTGTCTCGCTGGACGTTTCGTCAATGACCACCACCATTCCGCGAAGCGGCGTTAATGTCAATCAATTTTGATTGAAAAATACCCGAAATTGTCCGATTATTCTTCGGATTGGTATCGGGCCGTGCTAGCGTCACGGATCATGCTGACTGGTGATCAAATTGCTGCCGGACGCCGACTTGCCGGAATCCGCTCGCAGGCGGAACTCGCTGTCCTGGCTGGCGTCAGCCGACCGACGGTCGAGCGTGCGGAGGCCGCTCGGGCGCTGATCCCGAGCATGAACTGCGACGCCATGGCGCGCATCATCCGAGCACTTGAGGCTGCCGGGATTGTCTTCTCTTTGTTCCCGGGAGGCTCGCTTGCGGGCGGGATCGGCCTCCGTTTCGTGGATCCCTTAAGCGCTGGACCATCGGCTGATGCGGCAAATCCTTCGGTCGCGACCGGTCCGATCGCACCACCGCGCTGACACGTCCGGCCCTCGAAACGCGACAAGCGGATTGACAGGCGGGACAAAGCAGCGATACGCCTCGCCACCCACTATAGATGTTGAACCAGCGCGCCCATGCAGCATTTCCTGGAATTCGAGCGGCCGATCGCCGAGCTCGAGAGCAAGATCGAAGAATTGCGCCACCTGCCGACCACGGCCGGGCTCAATATCGCCGATGAAATCGCCGTGCTGCAGGGCAAGGCGGAGAAGCTGCTGCGCCAGACCTATACCAAGCTGACGCCATGGCAGAAGGTCCAGGTCGCGCGCCATCCCGAGCGCCCGCACTGCGTCGACTATATCGCCGCGCTGTTCACCGAGTTCACGCCGCTGGCCGGCGACCGCTGCTTCGCCGAGGACGAGGCCATCGTCGGCGGTCTCGCCCGTTTCCGCGACCAGCCCGTCGTCGTCATGGGCACTGAGAAGGGCAGCGATACCAATGAGCGGGTGCGCCACAATTTCGGCATGGCCAAGCCCGAGGGCTATCGCAAGGCGCGCCGGCTGTTCGAACTGGCCGAGCGTTTCCGCCTGCCGGTGCTGACCCTGGTCGACACCGCCGGCGCCTATCCCGGGATCGAAGCCGAGGCCCGCGGTCAGGCCGAGGCGATCGCGCGCTCGATCGAAGCCTCGCTGCGCCTGACGGTGCCGGTCGTCGCGACCGTGATCGGCGAAGGCGGCTCGGGCGGCGCCGTCGCGCTCGCCAGCGGCAATGCCGTGCTGATGCTCGAGCACGCGATGTATTCGGTGATCTCGCCCGAGGGCTGCGCCTCGATCCTGTGGCGCAGCGCCGACCAGGCGCCGGCCGCCGCCGAGGCGATGCGGGTGACCGCGCAGGACCTCTTGAAGCTCGGCGTCATCGACCGGATCGTGCCCGAGCCGCTGGGCGGCGCCCATCGCGATCGCGCAGCCATGATCGCCAGCCTCGGCAGCGCGCTGGAAGAGACCTTGAAGCCGTTGCTCGGCCTCAGCCCGGCCGGGCTGAAGCAGCAGCGACGCGAGCGATTTCTGGCAATCGGCGCCAAGGGGCTCTGAGTCTCCGCGATGCCGACGCCTTGAACGGCTCGATCGGCGTGCCGATATCCGGGAGAGTTTAGAGCCGAAAGGTCGGCCGGTGTGCAGGGATTCTTCCCTATCGCGTTCGAGTTGATTATAGTCCGGTCGTTCCGAACATCGTCGGTCAAGTTGGGCGATGCCGGCCGGTGGCCCCCGTCAGGGCTCCGGACGGGCCCGATGCCTTGATCACCCGGGTGATCGCCAGGGTCGCGCGACGGTCAGCGCGTGACACGGGGTCGGCACAGAATTTATTCAGGAGTTAGAGAGTATGGCCCTTCCACTGATGCCCAAGGCGACCGCCGTCTGGCTCGTCGAGCATACCACGCTCACCTTCGAGCAGATCGCCGCGTTCTGCGGTCTCCATTCGTTGGAGATCCAGGCGATCGCCGATGGCGAGGTCGCGACCTTGATGCAGGGGCTCGATCCGGTCGCCAATGGCCAGGTGACCGCCGCCGAGATCGCCCGCTGCGAACAGGACGCCAAGGCGCGGCTCAAGCTCGCCTCGACCGCGCATCCCGCGGTGTCGAGCCGTTCCAAGGGCCCGCGCTATACCCCGATTTCCAAGCGCCAGGACAAACCCGACGCCATCGCCTGGTTGGTCAAGAACCACCCCGAGCTGTCGGACGCCCAGGTCTCGCGCCTAGTCGGCACCACCAAGCCGACGATCGCGGCGATCCGCGACCGCAGCCACTGGAACTCGACCAACATCAAGCCGCGCCATCCGGTGTCGCTGGGCTTGTGCAACCAGACCGATCTCGAGACGGCCGTCTTGCATGCCCGCCGCACCAGCCATGGCGGCCTCGCGGCCTATGCGGTCGACGAAGAAGCGGCGGCCGAGACCTCCGAGGAAGTCTGAGGCCCGGGGGCGGGGCGGCTGAGCCGTGTCGTTCCGGCCGCGGGCAGGGGACCGTGAAGGGCCGCGCCACGAGGTCGGCCCGAGCGAGTTCCTCGCGGCCTCGATTGCCGAGGGCGTCACCCGCGGCGGCATCGCCGAGGTTCGCCATTCTCCGACCCGGCGCTACCGTCACCTCTACGATGTCGGACTGACCGACGGCCGGCGGGTCATTGTCCGCATCGGCCTGCCCGAGGAACGGGCCGCGATCACCCAGACCGCGTTCTGGACCGACCAGCTGCGGCCGCTCGGCGTCCCGGTTCCGGAGATCCTGGCCCGCGACCTGACCTCGCTGTTTCCCTCGCTCGTGACCGAGCGGCTGCCGGGCAGCCGGCTCGGCCGCGCGCTGCCGCGGCTGACGCGTCCGGTGCGGGGTGCGCTCGCCGGGACGCTCGCGGACCAGCAAACGCGAGTCGCGCGCTACCCGGGCGGCGGCCGCTTCGGTTGGTCGAGCGATCCGGATTCTCTGCCCCATGCCAGCTGGAGCGCCTGCCTGACCGAGGTCGTCGCGACCAACGCGCCATGGATCCGCGACGCCGGGCTCGGCGATGTCGCGGCCATGATCGATCTTCGTCGGCGGTTCGACCGGACGGCGGCGGCGCTCGACGCCGTGGTCGCCATGCCGTTCCTGCCCGACCCGGCGACGGCGAGCGTGGTGGTGCGCGATGATGGCCAGCTGTCCGGCTTCGTCGATATCGACGAGCTGTGCTGGGGTGATCCTCGGTTCGCCGTCGCGGCGACCTATGTCGCGCTGGTCAACAGCGGCCAGCCGAGCGATTTCGCCGACGCCTGGCTGGCGTTGAGCGGCCAGGCCCGTGATGGGCTGTTCTGGCTCTATGCCGCCATCGCCGCGATCCGACTGATGGGAGAGTACGGCCGCATCGATCTCGGCACCGCGATCGGCTTTACGGCCAACGACAAACGCCGGTTGAAACGGGTGGTCGCCGGGCTCGTCGCCGAACTCGATCGGTTTTCGTAAAAAAATTAACCTTCGCCGGGATGAAATCGCCGCGCCGATCGTTATCTCTTCATCAGCAGCATTGATGGAGGCCGAGATGGCGTGCACGGAACATGGATACCGCAACGAACCTCCCCTCGCCGAGATTCTCGACGAGCCGATTGTCGCGGCCTTGATGGAAAGCGATCAGGTCGATCGCGCTTGGTTGGAGCAGTTACTGAGCGAGGTCGGACAAGACCGGCAGAGCTGACCGACATGGACTGTTCCCGAAGCTAACCCCGCCCTCGGCCCGAGCGGCGGGGTTTTTTCGTTTCCGGGGTCGGTGCTCGACATGAACCGCCCTCATCGTCATCCCCGCGCAGGCGGGGATCCATGCCGGTCGCAGTTCCGGTCTTGCCATAGGATGGATTCCCACCTACGCGGGAATGACGATATTGGGGAATGCGCAGAGTCCTACGTGGGCGATCCGGACGAGTCCGGTCGTCCCCCTACTCGGCCATCATGTCGAGGAAGAAGTCGATCTGCCAATTCATCGCCTCCTCGGTCAGGGGGAAGTCTCCGGCCACCGTCGGTTTCAGCACCTGCAGCGGCGGCACCCGGGCGAGCGCCGTCTGGGCGCGGAGCGCGAAGCGCATCGGCAGCCCGGCCCGCCAGACCAGCGAGACCGCGCCCTTGGGGCTCTGGGCGTTGAGGATTTTCTCGACCAGCGGATAGGGCAGCTCGGCCCGCACCGCAAGGGCGGCCCGAACATAGCCGGTGCGGCCATCGTTGAGTTCGGCGTTGAGCGCGTTCTCGTCGAGCTTGCCCTCGGCGAAGCGTTGCCTCGCTTCATCGAGAAATTTTTCCCACGGCGCGTTATCGGCGTCTGGCGTCGGATCGTCGATGCGTTTCAGCACCGCCTGCTCGAGGGCGGCGGCCGTCTCGTTCTTGAGGTCGACGCGCTCCTGCAGCCGCCGGATCAGGTCGACGGCGACGAAGCGGGCGAGATTGCGGATCGCCTGGTCCGACAGCCGCGGGCGATCGACCAGGGGACGGTGCCAGGCGGGATACTGCGGCGCCCGCAGCAGCACGAGATCGAGTGTCTCTTCGCGGATCTGCGCGCTCTTGTTCTTCAGCAGCGCGGTCACGGCATCGATCTCGTCGCCGGTGCCGATGATATGGGCGAGGTCGGGCGACAGATCGACGCGTTGGGCGATCGCGGTCGCGGTGCCCGGAATCGGCAATTGCCGCAGGATGTCGGCGAGATCGTCATCGGTGAGGACCGGCGAATATTGCAGCACCGGACCCGCGACCACGAGTTCGGGGTCGCGGGCGAGGCGCAGCACGATCTCGTGCGGCACGCCGCCCATGCCCTTGACTGTCTCCGACAGGATCTGGCGGACGCGCACGGTCTGATCCTCGATCAGGGTCTCCAGCGCCTCGTAGGTGAGCTGCTTCAGCTTGTCGCCATGGCGCTCGTGCACCGTCGGCGCGAGCCGCGCGATCTTGGCGGCGAGGTCCATGCGCACGGTGTCGTCGCTGTCGCGGGCCAGGATCAGATCGGCATGGACCGGGGTCTTGTCGTTGCTGGCCACGGCCCGGCGAATCTTCGGCTCGGGATCGTTGGCCAGGAAATACAGGACTTCCGGCTTGGCATCCTGGCTGGTGGCGACCTTCAGCCGGTCCTTCGGAAGCTGGCTTTGCAGCAATTCCTTGGATTGGTCGTAGTCGAGCGGCGCCGCCTTCCCCAGAAGTCCCAGAAACCAGCTTTTCATCGTCGCGGCGTACCCTAGCTCTGCAGAAACGCGCCGCCCTAGAGCGCTGCCTGAATGGCGCCGGAGGGCGCCTCGGCGATCGCGAAGCCGCTGATTCTCTTTGTTTTGACATCGTACATCGCGATATCGGCGCGAGCAATCAGATGGTCGAGCGGCTCGGACACTGCGCCGTCGTAGATCGCCACGCCCATGGACACGCCGAGCGGCTTGGTCGGCGCGACCGACAAGGCGGCCAAGGGCTCGCATTGCTTGATGAGGTAATCGGCCCGGGTCCGCGCGGTGTCGGCGCCGACGCCTTCAAGCCAGACGACGAACTCGTCGCCGCCGAGACGGCCGACGAGATCGGTCGGCCGGGTCGACTGGGCGAGGATGGCGCCGAGCTTGCGCAGGGCGCGATCGCCAGCGGCATGCCCGCCCTGATCGTTCTGCGCCTTGAGATTATTGAGATCGAGGAAACACAGCGTGCCCTGGCCGCCGGCGGTGGTGAGCCGGCGCAATCGCCGCTCGAGATCGGTCACGAAGGCGGAACGGTTGAGCAGCCCGGTCAGGCTGTCGGTGTTCGAGCGCGTCACGATCTCGCGATACTGCTGCAGACGGTTGATGGCGCCGCCGATCTGTTCGGCGACCTCGCGCACGATCAGGCGATCGCCATCGTCGAAGCCGCCGCCGCTGCGATCGGCGCTGCACCAGAACAGCACGGCGCCGTTGATCTTGGGCTGGCCGTCGAGGCCGGCGTCACCGCTCGCGCCGTCATCCGTGGTGACATGGCCGATCAGGCGCAGCTGATCGCGCAGCAGGTCGACGCTGCCCTGGTCCTGCAACGCGGCGAGAGACTCGCGGAGATCGGCATCGGGCAGGATTTCGCCCCAGGCGACCGATTCCCGGCCATCCTGTTCGAGCTCGCCGTTGAGGATGACGCCGCCCGAGGCGCCGATCGCGAGACAAATGCCGCTGAGTGCGGTCGGCAGGGTCTTCTCGGGGTCGACCTCGTTGCGCACCGTGTTCGCGAGATAGGTCATCAGCCGCTCGCGCAGCAGGCGCTGCTTCTGCAGCCGCTCAGCTTCGCGCGCCGAGGTGACGTCGCGGCCCATGCCGCGGGCGCCGCACCACAGCCCGTCGCCGTCGAAGATCGGCACCGCGGTGATCAGCTGGCACGACAGTTGACCATCGGCGCGCTGCAGCCAGACATCGGCGTTGAGGACTTTCTCCCGCGCCTGAAACACCGGATAAGGAATTGACGAGGCGTCGATGACGAAATCGGCGGCGAAACGGCCGAGCATGTCGCGGGTCGAATAGCCGAGCACGCCGGCCGCGGACAGGAAGGTGAAACGGCCGTGGCGGTCGGTTTCCCAGACGAAATCGCTGCAGGCCTCGACGAGGTCGCGATAGCGCTGCCGGCTTTCGATCAGCGCGCGGCGCAGCGCGCCCTCCGCGGGATTGGTGGCGACCAGCACGAGCACGCCGGCGCGCTCGCGCAGCGGCATCAGCACGGCATCGGCGGCGTCGCCGGGGAAGGGGCCGTTGAGACGCTCGAGCCGGACGGTCTCCTGCGCCTGGGCGAGGCCGGCCGCGATGACGATCTCCCGGCGTGCCGATTCATGCAGGCCGGCGAGCAGGCTTTCCCCGGCCTCGTTGAGGCAGGTCAGGCCGCCGGCGGCGGTGACATGGAAAGCCGCCCCGCCGAATCCGTCGAGATTCGTGGTCGCGAAGGGCAACGGTGGTGCGGATGAAGACTTCGACATACTCGATCTTCGTCGTGACGAGACCGGCGCCTCGCCCCGAAGGCACGATTTGTCGATCTCAACAGACTCCGATTAGCGTGGATAAAGAATAAGAAGCCGTAAACATCGGGTCGTAAAATCGGGCGGTGCCGGAAAATACGGCGACGTTTCCGCCGGCGAGGCGGTCCTCAGTGATACGGGATGCCGGGCGCGAGGCTGACGGGCGGGCGTGGCACGCCATAGGCGGTCGATGAGAGCGTAAGACCGTTCAATGCCCCGATCGGAGCCGCGATGCTGGTCGACGAGTTCCAGATATGGAGGGAATTCAGCAGCTTCGTCGGGAGGATCGCGGCGTAGGGATAGGTGACCGTGACGACGAGATGCCCCACCGCCCCGGTGCCCGGCGTGCCCGTCGCACTTGTATCTGTCATGGCTGCCGGGAGTGTCAGGGGGTCGAGAGTGCCGGTCTTTTTCGCGCAACTGACCGTCGTCGCGGTCGAGGTCGAGGTCGCCTCCCATTGTACCGTGGTCGTTCCGGAACTCGGCACGGTGGCGTCGAAAATCTTGATGTTCAGATTGGTCAGGTTGATCCCGGTGCCTGCCCCGAAGATCGGGGCCGCGAAAGAGCACAACGTCGCCATGCTGGTGCCATTCGTACCGGTATCGCTTACCGATTGTTGGCGCCCCAAGACGTCTTCGAGCTCGAATGCGGTCTCACTCAGCCGCAGATACATGTTCATGTACCTGTTGATCTCGATGGTTCCGGCATAGACCGCGAGCATGATCGGCAGCACCAGCGAGAA
>CAIUCF010000188.1 GCA_903897565.1 uncultured Rhodospirillales bacterium
TGCGCCAGATCGGCGGCGCCGTCACCTATCAATTCACGGATTACTGGACCTTCAGCATGTCGACCGTGCGCAATCTCGGCGACTCGATCCAGGCATCCGGCATCCAACCCGGCGTGACGCCCTATTATGCGATCTTCAACAATCCGCTCAGCCTGACGACGCTGAACAGTTCCCTCGCTAACCGGGTGGCGATCAGCTACACGGACGAATGCATGTCCTTCATCACCAGCTTCGTTCAGACCGGCACGCGCGATCGTGATATCAAGCCAGACAATGCGGTCCTGTTTCAGCTCGTCTTCAAGAACCTCGGCGGAATTGAGTTGCCGAGTGGCCATCTCTAGAATGCGCGACCGCTCGCCGACGCCGCGAGGCTCATCGCCAGCCGCTCGATCCGCGGCGGAAACGCGTGCCGGCAAAGATTGGCCGAGCCTCGATCCACGTGTAAACATGCGCCATCCGTCGTACCTTCACCTCGTTTCCCTGGGATTCTCCGTCGTGTTTCGTCTCCATTTCCCATCGTGTATCGCGCTGTCGCTCCTGCTCGGATGTGCGCTTCTTCCCCAGGCCGTATCAGCGCAGGACGTCGGGATCGCCGCTGTCGTCAACGACACGCTGATTTCGAAGGCCGACGTCGATGCCCGGATCAAGCTGGCGCTCGTCAACTCCAATGGCCAGTCGGACGATCAGGCTCGCGCCCATATTTATCAGGACGTCCTCCATCAGCTCGTCGACGAGACGCTGGAACTGCAGGAAGCCAAGCGCGAAGGCGTGACCATCGATGACGCCGAGATCCTGCGTGAATACGACGATCTCGAGCGACGCAACAAGATGGCGCCGGGCGCTCTCGAGAAATTCCTGAACGACCACGGTATCGCCAAGAAGGAGCTGTTGGACCAGCTCACCGTCCGCTTCGCCTGGAACGCCGTCGTCCGCGGCCGCTATGGACCTTCCCTGATCGTGGGCGACGACGAGATCAACGAAAAGATCAAGGAGATCAAGGCACACGCCAGCGAGCCGGCCAGCCATGTCGCGGAAATCTTCCTGCCCGTCTCGGATCCGTCGCAGGACGCTCAGGTCGCCGCGGGCGCCACGCATCTGCTCGACCAGATCAAGCACGGGGCTTCGTTTCCCGAGGTCGCACGGCAATTCTCCCATGCCAGCTCCGCCGCAACCGGCGGCGATCTCGGCTGGGTGACCCCGAGCACCCTGCCTCCGGATATCGAGAAGATCGTCAATCAGATGCAGCCCGGGACCCTGGGTGGTCCGTTCCGCCTGACCGGTGGGTACTACATCCTCGTCCTCGTCGATCGCCGCGACGGCAGCGCTTCCGACGAGATCCGCTATAATCTGACCCAGGTCGTCTTCCCGCTGGCGCCGACCGCGACCGAGGCCGAGGCCCAGGCGACCCTGGCCAAGGCGAAGGCGATGACCGCGAATCTGCGCAGCTGCGCCGAGCTCAACGCACTGGGCAACAAGATTTCGCCCGATCTTTCCGGCCCGATCGGCGACGTGATGGCGAGTCAAGTCCCCGGGGCCCTGCGCCCGATCGTCGAGAAGGCGAAGGTCGCCGTGCCCTTCGACCCGCTGCCGGTCCGCGGCGGCATCGGCGTGTACATGATCTGCGGCCGTTCCGGCGGCACCGGCGAGATCAATCGATCCGCCGTCGAAAATGCCCTGATCGACCAGAAATTCCAGAATGCCTCCGTGCGCTACCTCTCGGAATTGCGGCGGACGGCCTATATCGACCTCCGCAACTGAGTGACGCCATGACCTCGCCTGTGATCCTGACGATGGGAGAGCCGGCGGGGATCGGCGGCGAAATCGCCCTGCGCGCCTGGGCTGAGCGCGGCCATGGGGTTCCGCCGTTCTGCCTGATCGACGACCCGGCGCGGCTCGCGGCGCTGGCCGTGACCGCGGGAATTCCGGCGTCTGTCCGCGCGATCAAGACCATCGCGGAAGCGGCATCGGTATGGGCCGACGCCGTGCCGGTCCTGCCGATCACGCTCGGCGCGCCGGTGACCTTGGGCACCCCAGACCCGCGCAACGCCGCCGCCGTCATCGATGCCATCGAGTTGGGGGTGGCTGCGGTCATGCGCGGCGACGCCTCGGCGCTCGTCACCAATCCGATCCAAAAGCAGACGCTCTACGCCGCCGGCTTCAAGCATCCCGGTCACACCGAGTTCCTGGCGGCGCTCGCAGGATCGGGCATTGAGCCGATCATGATGCTGGCCTGCCCCGGGCTCCGCGTCGTCCCGGTCACCGTCCATATTCCGCTGCGCGAAGTCGCGAGCCGCCTGACCAGCGCCGCGATCGTAACGGCCGGGAGAATCACGGCAGCCGCCCTGCGCAGGGATTTCGGCATCGTGGCGCCCCGGCTCGGGATCGCCGGTCTCAATCCTCACGCCGGCGAGGCGGGCTCGCTCGGCGACGAGGAAGCCCGTATCCTGGCGCCGGCGATCGCAGCGCTGCGCCAGGAAGGCATCGACATCACCGATCCTGCGCCCGCCGATTCACTGTTCCACGCCCGCGCCCGCAGCCGCTACGACGCGGTGCTGTGCATGTATCACGACCAGGCGCTGATCCCGCTCAAGACCATCGATTTCGACCGCGGCGTCAACATCACCCTCGGCCTGCCCTTCGTGCGCACCTCGCCCGATCACGGCACCGCGCTCGACATCGCCGGCAAGGGCATCGCCAATCCAGAGAGCCTGATCGCCGCCCTGCGGCTGGCGGCCGAAATGGCCGCGGCGCGAGCCGGAAATCGCGCCACGTGAGCCTGCCGCCGCTCAAGGACGTCATCCGCCGCTACGGTCTCGATGCCCGCAAGTCGCTGGGGCAGAATTTCCTGCTCGACCCCCGCCTGACCGCGAAGATCGCCGCCGCCTCGGGTAATTTGGTCGGCGCCCGGGTGGTCGAGATCGGTCCCGGGCCCGGGGGGTTGACCCGGGCTTTGCTCGAGGGCGGCGTCGCCGAAATCGTGGCGATCGAGCGCGACGATCGCTGTGTCGCCGCCTTGCAGGAGCTGGCCGCGGCGTTTCCCGGCAAGCTCACCATCATTCCCGGCGATGCTCTCGCGCTTGATCCGTCGAGCCTGATCGCGGCGCCCCGACGCATCGTCGCCAATCTACCCTACAACATCGCGACGCCGCTGCTGATCGGCTGGCTGGCAAATATCTCGGCCTATGAAAGCCTGACCCTGATGTTCCAGAAGGAGGTCGCAGGAAGGCTTGCTGCCGTCCCACGCAGCGGCGCCTACGGCCGCCTCTCGATCCTCACGCAATGGCTGACCGAGCCGCGACTGATGTTCGATATCCCCCCGGGCGCCTTCCTGCCGGCGCCTAAAGTGACCTCGACGGTCGTCCACCTGACGCCACGACCGGAGCCGCAGGCGCCAGCGGAATTCGCCGTCCTCGAAGCCGTCACCGCGGCGGCCTTCGGGCAACGCCGCAAGATGCTGCGCTCCAGCCTCAAATCCCTGAAGCTCGATACCGAGCAGCTGATCGCCGAAGCGGGTGTCATCGAGACCGCCCGCGCCGAAGAACTCACCGTCGTCGAATTCTGCGCGATCGCCAGGGTCGTGGCGCGGATGCGCGCGACCTAAGGCCCCGTCATCGCCTCCGGTCGCACCAGGGCCACGAACTCGGCATCCGGCAGGAAGCCGAGCTTCGTATTGGCCTCGCGCAGCGAACTCCCCTCGACATGGGCAAGATGGGCAAGCTTCGCCGCCTTGTCGTAACCGATCACCGGGCTCAGCGCCGTCACCAGCATCAGCGAGCGTTCGACATTCGTGGCGATCCGGGCGCGGTCGAGTTCGATGCCGTTGATGCAGTAGTCGACGAAGCCGTGGCTGACATCGCTCAACAGCCGCACCGATTGCAGGAAATTATGGATGATGACGGGCTTGAAGACGTTGAGCTCGAAATTGCCCTGGCTGCCCGCGAACTGGATCGCCGCATTATTGCCGTGAACCTGCACCGCGATCATCGTCACCGCCTCGCATTGGGTCGGATTGACCTTGCCCGGCATGATCGAGGACCCCGGCTCGTTTTCCGGCAGGATCAATTCGCCGAGGCCGGCGCGCGGCCCCGAGGCGAGCCAGCGGATATCGTTGGCGATCTTCATCAATGAGCCGGCCAGGGTCGCCAGCGCGCCGCTCGCGAACACCAGCTCGTCATGGGCCGACAGCGCCGCGAACTTATTGGGATGGGAGCGAAACGGCAGACCCGTGAGATCGGCGATCCGCGCCGCCGCCTGCTCGGCAAAGCCCGGCGGCGCGTTCAGCCCCGTCCCCACGGCGGTGCCGCCGATGGCAAGATCGCACAACCCCGGCATCACCGCCCCGAGCCGGGTCAGATCGCGCTCCAGCAGTGCGGCCCAGCCCGACATTTCCTGGCCCACGGTCAGGGGCGTGGCGTCCTGGAGATGGGTGCGGCCGATCTTGACGACATCGGCAAATGCCGCCGCCTTCGCCGAGATCGCCGCCGCGATCTGAGCGATCGCCGGCAACAGCCGCTCGGCCATCACCGACGCGGCCGCGATATGCATCGCCGTCGGAAAGGTGTCATTCGAGGATTGCGACATGTTGACGTGATCATTCGGATGGATCGGCTTCTTGCTGCCGAGAATGCCGCCGGCCA
>CAIUCF010000189.1 GCA_903897565.1 uncultured Rhodospirillales bacterium
GTCGTGCTGCTCGCCGAGGACCGGCGGGAATGGCCGGTAGCCTTTCTCGGCGCGCTCTATGCCGGGATCGTGCCGGTGGCGCTCAATACCCTGCTTCCGGTCGACGACTACGCCTATGTGCTGGAGCATTGCGGTGCGCGCGGCGCGATCGTTTCGGCCGGTCTGCTGGACAAGCTGCAGGCGGCGGTCACACGGGCGGAGCATCCGCTCGACGCCGTGTTCGTGGTGGGCGGCGCGGCGCCGGCCGGGACGCTGGATTTCACGAGCGCCCGCGCCGCCGCCGAACCCTCTGGGCAGTTCGTGAAGACGCGGGCCGATGATCCGGCCTTCTGGCTCTATTCCTCGGGCTCGACCGGCAAGCCCAAGGGCGTCATCCACACCCATGGCAATCTTTACTGGACGGCCGAACTCTATGGCCGTCGCCATCTCGGCCTGACGAGCGGCGACCGCGTGTTTTCGGCGGCCAAGCTGTTTTTTGCTTATGGCCTCGGCAATGGCCTGACCTTCCCGCTCAGCGTTGGGGCGAGCGCCGTGCTGATGGCGGAGCGTCCGACCGCTGACGCCGTGTTCCGACGCCTGATCGAACATCAGCCGACGGTGTTCTGCGGATCGCCGACGGGCTATGCCGGGATGCTGGCCGCCGCGGATCGGCCCGGCCGCGACGCGCTGAACCTCCGGCTCTGCCTTTCGGCCGGGGAAGCACTGCCGGCCTCGATCGGCGAGCAGGTCGAGGCGCAGTTCGGCTGCGAAATCGTCGACGGCATCGGCTCGACCGAGATGTTGCACATCTTCCTGTCGAACAAGCCGGGTGACGTCCGCTACGGCACGACGGGCAAGCCGGTGCCGGGCTATGAGGTGCAGTTGCGCGACGAGGACGGCCATCTCGTCCCCGACGGCGCGGTCGGCGATCTCTACATTCACGGTCCCAGCGCCGCGATCGCCTATTGGCGCGACCGAGCGCGTACCCGCTCGACGTTCATCGGCTACTGGACCAAATCGGGCGATAAATATTGGTGCGATGCCGACGGCAATTACGTCTATGCCGGGCGCAGCGACGACATGCTGAAGGTCAGTGGCCAATATGTGTCGCCGGCCGAGGTCGAGGGCGTGCTGGCGGCGCATCCCGATATCCTGGAGACCGGTCTGGTCGGCGCGCTCGACGCCGAAGGGCTGATGAAGACGACCGCCTTCGTCGTCCTCAAGCAAGGGGTGCCCCCGAGCGCCGAGATGGCGCGTCAGCTCCAGGCCTTCGTCAAGGAGCGCCTCAGTCCCCATAAGCGCCCCCATCATATCGAGTTCATGGCGGAGCTACCGAAGACCGCGACCGGCAAGATCCAGCGCTTCCGCCTGCGTGAATTCGTCGAAACCGCCAAGACATGAGCGCGACCATGGCAGAGAGCGCGCTTGTCACCGTCGATCTCGACGATCGGACCGTCGAGATCGAGTACCAACGCCTGTCTCCCGAACGGATCGATGCGCCGATCGTCGTGTTCCTGCATGAGGGGCTGGGCTCGGTCGCGATGTGGCGCGATTTCCCCCAGGCTCTCTGCGACGCCGGCGGGTTCCGCGGCCTCGTCTATTCGCGGCCGGGCTATGGGCGCTCGACCCCGCGTGGCAGGGGCGAATATTGGGGGCCGAAGTTTCTCGAATACCAGGCGACGGAGGTCTTGCCGCGCCTATTCACTGCTTTGGAGATCGATGCCGCGGTTGAGCGGCCCTGGCTGTTCGGCCACAGCGACGGCGGCTCGATCGCGCTGATTCACGCTGCCTGCTTCCCGAACGTGGCGGCCGGGCTGGTCGTACTGGCACCGCACATCATGGTCGAGGCGATCTCGGTCACCAGCATCCATGACGTCCGCGAGAAATTCCGCGATACCGACCTGCCGGCGAAACTGGCGCGCTATCACGACGACGTCGAGTCCGCCTTTTATGGCTGGAACGACGTCTGGCTCGATCCCGCATTTCGTGATTGGAACATCTCGGACGTTGTCGCTCGCATCACCTGCCCGGTGCTCGCCATCCAGGGCGAGGGCGACGAATACGGCACAATGGCGCAGATCGACGGCATCAAGGCGGTCTTGCCCGACACGGAGTTGCTGAAGTTAGACCGATGCGGACACTCGCCGCACAGGGATCGGCAGGACGCCGTGATCGCGGCAAGTGTCGCGTTCATCGCGGCGCACGCCCCCAAACGGCCCTGATCTGCTGGACGGCGGTCGAGCTTCAGCGCCGACCGCCGTCCACACAGCCCGCGGCGGCTATTGTCTCGCTGCGTTGCCGGCCTTGCCCCGTTCCGCGATTTTCGCCAGTACGGGGTCGAGCGCCCTGCGGAACGCCACCGGGTCCTCGGACATCGGGAAGTGGCCGAGATCCGGTGAACGGACCACGGTGATGCCGTTGATGGACTGACGGATGCGGTCGGTATGTTCGGCGAAGCAGCTCCAGTCCCAATCGCCGGCGATAAGGTAAAGGCGGTCGGCGATTCTGCTCAGCTCCGGGCCATAGCTGCGACTGTCATGGTCTACGGCTGCGTAGTGGAAGTCGCCGGGCAGCACCCCGGGTGCGCAGCGCATATAGATCCATTCGATCTCATGCCGCCGCGCCGGCGCAGCCGTCGCCGGGATCAGGCTCGCGATCAGTGACTGCACCATCGCGTTGGCGTTCACTTCCGGGTGCCGGTACCACTTGGAAAGCCCGTCCCAGGCTGGCTCGTAATCGCGGCCTTGCAGCGAAATGAACGCTCCGAAATCGTCGGGATGTTGCCGGGCGACGTCAAACATCACGTAGCCGCCCATTGAGCATCCCATCAGGATCGGCTTGTCGAGGCCAAGCGCACGGGAGAAGGCGACGATGAACTTCACGTAGAACTCGCGGGTGAGACGATATTCTTCCTCCCACCAGCCATCGGGAGGCAGTGATCGGCCGTGCCAGGGCATGTCGAAGGCGATCACGCGGTACCGCTCGGTGATTTCCGCATCCGTGAGCAGGTGACGGAATTCGATGCTGTCCGCTCCGGCGGTGTGCAGGCAGACCAGTGGTTCGCCTTGGCCATTCTCTTCGAA
Source organism: uncultured Rhodospirillales bacterium (assembly GCA_903897565.1). Taxonomy (GTDB): domain Bacteria; phylum Pseudomonadota; class Alphaproteobacteria; order ATCC43930; family CGMCC-115725; genus CAIXXC01. The sequence continues at coordinate 3,063 of CAIUCF010000189.1, forward strand.
ATAGGTCCGGTAGTTCCGGCCATCGACCGCGACGTGGATGTAGCGACCGGTGATGGGTTCGATATTCATGGTCAGCCCTCCAGTCCACGGAATTGGTCTAGGATCGAGCACAGCGCCGGCATATGGGCGAACAGCTTCTGATAATTGCCTTCCATGCGGAAGTAATTGGGCGCGCCGTTCGCTAGTGCCATATGGCCTTGATAGGCCATCGACATCGGGTGGTTGGTGGTCGGCGTTGGCGCCAGACGGAACTTTTGCCAGGCATCGGCGCTGCCTCGGAACGCGAAATCCCAGGGTTCTTCGAGGGTCGGGCTCTTGACCAGGCTGATCTCGCCGTCCCGAGCCTTGAGCAACAGCGATTCGTCGCCAATTTCGAGGAGGGATGAGAATGTCGCGTATCGCGTCGCGAGTCGAACAACGGGGTCTGTATTTACCGCTTTTGTCCAGTTGGTGACGAGTTGGTCGGTGATCATCTTCGTCCGTGCCTTTCTTTTGTGAGGCAGAGCGCTGGGGTGCCGGGGAGGTTGGCGCTCATTTTGGTCGGACAATAATATATTTTCTCGTAACCATCAAGTTCTAGCTGTTTGTGGGGCGTAAAGGAAAAGATAGATATTCCATGAAGTTGTCGAGATTATGCATTTTTTTTGATTTGTCGTTGGTCCAGACGCGTCGCTCCCTCCATAAATGGTCGGACAGTAATGTGCGATTGCGCGGAGATTGCGACCGCGGGGAGCCGGCTTCCGCCGTCATCATCGACCCGTTCATGCACGCACTGTCGCCCCGGCCCCGATAGCTCCCGGCGACCATCTCGCATATGCTGAGGCGAAAGACGCGAGGGGCGTTTCCGTGATCGATAAACTCGAATTCATGCTTGCGCTCGCACGAGAGAAGCATTTCGGTCACGCTGCCGAGTCCTGCAGCGTGACCCAGCCGACCCTGTCCGCCGGGATCAAGCATCTCGAGGACGTGCTCGGCGTGTTGCTGGTCAAACGCGGCTCGCGCTTCCAGGGTTTCACGGTCGAGGGCGAACGGGTGCTCGACTGGGCGCGGCGCATCGTTGGCGATACCAGAGCGATGCGTGACGAGGTCAGGGCGCTCAAGCGCGGCGAGCTCAGCGGTCATCTCCGGATTGCGGTGGTGCCGACCGCGCTCGGCATCGTCTCGGCATTGACCTTGCCGTTCCGGGCCAAGCATCCCGGCGTTCGGTTTACCGTATTGTCGCGGACCTCGATTCAGATCCTCACTGCTCTCGATACGCTCGAAATCGACGCTGGAATCACCTATCTGGACAACGAGCCGCTCGGCCGGGTCCGCTCGGTGCCGCTCTACTCGGAGCGCTATTGCCTGCTGGTGACGGCAGACCATGCGCTGAGCGACCGCTCGACGGTCACCTGGGCCGACGTCCGCGCCGTACCGCTCTGCCTGCTGACCCGCGATATGCAGAACCGCCGGATCATCGACGGGCTGCTGGGCATTGCCGGAGGCGGTGGGGCACCGCCGACCCTGGAATCGGATTCGATGCTGCTGCTCTATTCTCATGTCCGCACCGGGGCATGGGCGAGCGTGATGCCCGAGCGCGTGGTCGAGACACTCGGCAATGCCGACCGCGTCCGCGCGATCCCGATCGTCGAGCCGGCGGCGATCCATACGATTGGCCTCGTGGTCCCCGATCGCGAGATGATGGCGCCGCTGGCGGCGGCCCTCGTTGCCGAGGCGCTGCAACTCGGCAACGGCAGCGCAGAGGCATGATAGAAAATCTCTATCGTGCGACGAATTCCACCGCTTGATTCGCTAAGTCCCGAAGCCCAGGGTTCCGTACAATCCCAAGGGTTTAGGTTTGCGAGGGCGGTGGTGGGATTTCAGACTTGGTCTGCGGAGGCGGCCGCGACGATTATCGCCGGACATCTCGGCGAACGCGGCGCGTTGCTGCCCCTGCTGCACGACCTGCAGAGTGCTTTCGGACACATCCCCGAGGCGGCAATCCCTCAAGTCGCCCTGGCGCTGAACCTGTCGCGCGCCGAGGTCCATGGGGTCGTCACCTTCTATCATGACTTTCGCGAGGCGCCGCACGGGCGTCACGTCCTAAAGCTCTGCCGAGCCGAAGCCTGTCAGGCCATGGGCGGCGAGCGTCTGGCCGGACTTGCCCGCGACCGGCTCGATCTCGACTGGGGTGGCACGACACCGGATGGCGCGGTGACCCTGGAGCCGATCTTCTGCTTGGGTCTCTGTGCCTGCGGGCCGGCGGCGATGGTCGATGGCGAGTTGGTCGGGCGGCTCGACCCGGCCCGGCTCGATGGAATCATCGCCGGATTGCGCACGCCATGACCCGGATCTTCGTGCCCTGTGACGCCAGCGCGCTCGCGGTCGGGGCCGACGCGGTCGCGGCGGCCCTGGCCAAGGCCTTGCCCGAGGCGACGATCATCCGCAACGGCTCGCGTGGCCTCACCTGGCTGGAGCCGATGGTCGAGATCGAGACGCCAGCGGGTCGCGTCGCCTACGGGCCCGTTGCCGCCAGCGATGTCCCAGGACTCGTCGATGCCGGCCTGATCGACGGCGCAGCGCACCCGCTGTGCCGGGGGCCGACGGAGGAAATCCCCTTCCTGAAACGCCAGACCCGACTGACCTTCGCGCGCTGCGGGATCGTCGACCCATTGTCGCTCGCCGATTATTGCGCCCATGGCGGCTATCGCGGCCTGGAACGGGCGGTCGGCATCGGGCCCGACGAGACGGTCGAGGCGGTCGTCCATTCCGGCTTGCGTGGCCGTGGCGGCGCAGGGTTTCCGACCGGCATCAAGTGGCGGACCGTGCGGCAGGCCGAGGGGCAGACTAAGTATATCGTGTGCAACGCCGATGAGGGTGACTCGGGAACCTTCGCCGACCGCATGATCATGGAGGGTGATCCCTTCGTCGTCATCGAGGGCATGACGATCGCCGGGATCGCGACCGGCGCGACGCAGGGCTACCTCTATATCCGCTCCGAATACCCCCACGCGATCGCGACCATGAAGGCGGCGATCGCGATCGCCCGAGTCGCTGGCTATCTCGGGCCGGATGTCGCGGGTTCCGGTTTCGCGTTCGACATCGCGGTCAGGATCGGCGCCGGCGCCTATGTCTGTGGCGAGGAGACGGCGCTGCTGGAGAGCATCGAGGGCCGTCGCGGCACGGTCCGCGCCAAGCCGCCGCTGCCGGCGCATAAGGGGTTGTTCGGCTGCCCGACCGTCATCAACAACATCATCTCGCTGGCCTCGGTGCCGGTGATTCTCGACAAGGGCGGCGATTTCTATCGCGATTTCGGCCTCGGCCGCTCGCGGGGCACGATGCCGATCCAGCTCGCCGGTAATCTCCGCCATGGCGGCTTGTTCGAGGTCGCCTTCGGGATCACGCTGGGGGCGCTGGTCGAGGAGATCGGCGGCGGCACCATCTCCGGACGCCCGGTCCGCGCCGTCCAGGTCGGCGGTCCGCTCGGCGCCTATTTCCCGCCCTCGCTGTTCGATACCCCATTTGATTATGAGGCCTTCGCCGCCCGCGACGGCTTGATCGGCCATGGCGGCATCGTCGTGTTCGACGATACCGTCGACATGGCGCATCAGGCCCGTTTCGCGATGGAATTCTGCGCCATCGAGTCCTGCGGTAAGTGTACGCCCTGCCGGATCGGCTCGACCCGCGGCGTCGAGGTCATCGACCGCATCCGCCGCAACCAGGACCGCGACAAGAACCTCGCGCTGATCGACGAGCTGTGCACGACGATGAAGCTCGGGTCGCTCTGCGCGCTCGGTGGGTTCACGCCCTATCCGGTGCAGAGCGCGATCCGTCATTTCGGGGAAGATTTCGGCGTTGCCGGGCAGGGGAGAGGGTGATGTCGCTGATCCACGAAATCGACTACGGCACGCCGAAGGTCGCCTCCGACAATGCCGTGAGCCTGAAGATCGACGGCTTCGACGTCGTCGTCCCCGAAGGCACCTCGATCATGCGGGCGGCGATGGATGCCGGGATCAAGGTGCCTAAGCTGTGCGCCACGGATTCGCTGGAGGCCTTCGGCTCGTGCCGGCTCTGCCTGGTCGAGATCGAAGGGCGCAACGGCTTGCCGGCATCCTGCACGACGCCGGTGGCCGAAGGCATGGTGGTCTCGACCCAGACCGGCAAGCTCAAGCAGGTCCGTCGCAACGTGATGGAGCTCTATATCTCCGACCACCCGCTCGACTGCCTGACCTGTGCCGCCAATGGCGATTGCGAGCTGCAGGACATGGCCGGCGCGGTCGGTTTGCGCGAGGTGCGCTATGGCGACGAGGGTGCGAATCATCTCGACGCCTGCAAGGACGAGAGCAATCCCTACTTTACCTTCGACGCCGCCAAATGCATCGTCTGCTCGCGCTGTGTCCGCGCCTGCGAGGAGGTCCAGGGCACCTTCGCGCTGACCATCCAGGGCCGCGGCTTCGAGTCCAGCGTTTCGGCCGGCATGGCCCAGGATTTCCTTGAGTCCGAATGCGTGTCCTGCGGCGCCTGCGTCCAGGCCTGTCCGACCGCGACCCTGATGGAAAAGTCGGTCATCGAGATCGGCCAGCCGGAACACTCCGTCGTCACCACCTGCGCCTATTGCGGCGTGGGGTGCAGCTTCAAGGCCGAGATGCGCGGCAACGAGGTCGTGCGCATGGTCCCCTACAAGGACGGCAAGGCCAATCACGGCCATTCCTGCGTCAAGGGCCGCTTCGCCTGGGGCTACACCACGCATCGTGATCGCATCCTCAAACCGATGGTGCGGGCCAAGATTACCGATCCCTGGCGCGAGGTCTCGTGGGATGAGGCGATCGGCCATGTCGCCGCCGAGTTCAAGCGCATCCAGGCGAAGTACGGCCGGTCGGCGATCGGCGCCATCACCTCGTCACGCTGCACCAATGAAGAAGTCTTCGTGATGCAGAAGCTGGTCCGCGCCGGCTTCGGCAACAACAATGTCGATACCTGCGCCCGTGTCTGCCACTCGCCGACCGGCTATGGCTTGTCGCGGACGTTCGGAACGTCGGCCGGCACCCAGGATTTCGATTCCGTCGACGACGCGGATGTCGTGCTCGTCATCGGCGCCAATCCGACCGACGCCCATCCCGTATTCGCGTCGCGGATGAAGAAGCGGCTGCGTGCCGGCGCCAAGCTGATCGTCATCGATCCGCGCCGCACCGATCTGGTGCGCTCGCCGCATATCGAGGCGGTGCACCACCTGCCGCTCAAGCCCGGTACCAACGTCGCCGTGATCAACGCGCTCGCCCATGTCATCGTCTCGGAAGGGCTGGTGGACGAGGATTTCGTGCGGAGCCGCTGCGACTGGGCGAGTTTCCAGGACTGGGCCGGCTTCATTCTCGAACCCGAGAACGCGCCCGAGGCGGTGGCGGCGGTGAGCGGCGTTCCTGCCGAGACGATCCGCGCCGCGGCCAAGCTCTACGCGACCGGCGGCAACGGCGCGATCTATTACGGCCTCGGCGTCACCGAACACAGCCAGGGCACGACGACGGTCATGGCGATGGCCAATCTGGCGATGGCGACCGGCAATATCGGCCGGCGCGGCGTCGGCGTGAATCCGCTGCGCGGCCAGAACAATGTCCAGGGGTCGTGCGACATGGGCTCGTTCCCGCATGAGTTCTCGGGCTATCGCCATGTCACCGACGACGCCACGCGGGCGATGTTCGAAAGCTTCTGGGGCGTGCCGCTGGAATCCGAACCGGGCCTGCGCATCCCCAACATGTTCGATGCCGCCGTCGATGGCAGCTTCATGGGTCTCTATGTCCAGGGTGAGGACATCGCTCAGTCAGACCCCGATACCCGCCATGTCACGGCCGGGCTCACGGCAATGGAATGCGTCGTCGTCCAGGATCTGTTCCTGAACGAGACGGCGAACTACGCTCATGTCTTCCTGCCGGGTGCGAGCTTCCTCGAAAAGGATGGCACCTTCACCAATGCCGAACGCCGGCTCGGTCGGGTCCGCAAGGTGATGCCGCCGCGGTCCGGCATGGGGGATTGGGAGATCACGATCGCCATCGCAAAGGCGATGGGAATGGAGATGCATTACGATCACCCATCCCAGATCATGGACGAGATCGCCGCCCTGACCCCGAGCTTCGCCGGTGTCTCCTATGCCAAGCTGGAGGCGCTGGGTTCCGTGCAATGGCCCTGCAACGAGGCGGCGCCGGAAGGTACCCCGCTGATGCATGTTGACGGCTTCGTCCGCGGCAAGGGCAACTTCGTGGTCACGGCCTATGTCCCCACCGACGAGCGCACCGGCCCGCGTTTCCCGCTGATCCTGACCACCGGGCGGATATTGAGTCAGTATAATGTCGGCGCACAGACGCGGCGGACCGAGAACAGTATCTGGCACGGCGAAGACATGCTGGAAATCCATCCCGCCGATGCCGAACTGCGCGGCATCCGCGATGGCGACTGGGTGACGGTACAGAGCCGCGCAGGCGCCACGGCGCTGCATGCCAGAATCACCGAGCGGGTGGCCCCGGGCGTCGTCTACACGACCTTCCACCATCCCGACAGCCAGGCCAATGTGGTGACGACCGACTATTCCGACTGGGCGACCAATTGTCCGGAATACAAGGTCACGGCGGTCCAGGTCTCGCCCTCGAACGGTCCCACCGATTGGCAGCTGCGCTATCGCGAGCAGGCCGATCACAGCCGGCGGATCGCTTCCGCCGCGCCCGCGGCGGAATGACTATGCTGCCGCCCGCCGCCCGGTCGGTCGCGCGCCGTGTCTATGGCGGACGCGGTGGCGCCTCGGGCGATCGTAGCATCCCGGAGGAGGTCGCGGTCGCGCTCACCTATAACCGTCACGCCTATGCGACGATGATGGCGAGTCCGCAGGATCTCGAAGACTTCGCGATCGGCTTTAGTGTCGCCGACGGCATCGTCGCTCATCCTGGGGAAATTCTCGAGCTTGAGATCGTCGTGCTTGCGGCGGGGATCGAACTGCGGATGACGATCACGCCCGATCGGCTGCAGGCTTTCGCCGCGCGGCGGCGATGGATGGCGGGGCCGACCGGTTGCGGCCTCTGCGGTATCGAGGCCATCGGCGAGGCAATGCGATCGCCGCCCGTCGTGACGGCCGATCTCGTCGTGCAGCCGGAAGAGGTGCCGAGGATGCTCTCCGCACTGGCCGCCCGTCAGCCGCTCAACCATCTGACCCGGGCGGTCCATGCTGCCGGCTACTGGCAACCTCGCGCGGGGCTGCACTTGGTCCGCGAGGATGTCGGTCGCCACAACGCCCTCGACAAGCTCGCCGGCGCAGTCGCGCGACAGCAGCTTGCCGAGCCCGGCGTCGTCGTCCTAACCAGCCGGGTCTCGGTCGAGATGGTGCAGAAGACCGCGATCATGGGGGTCCCCATCCTGATCGCCGTCTCGGCGCCCACGGCGCTCGCAGTCCGCATGGCCGAAAGCGCCAATATCACCCTGATCGCGATCGCCCGTGACGACGGCTTCGAAGTCTTCACGCATCCCTATCGTCTCGCCGACAAGGCCGCCGCACATGTCGCCTGACAAGCTTGTCCATATGATCAACCAGATCGCCCAGTTCCACGCGCGTCAGCCCGAGGCGGAAGCGGCCAAGAACATCGCCGTCCACCTCAAGCGTTTCTGGGACCCGCGGATGCGCGCTGCCATCGCGGCATTCGTCACGGCCAACGGCGTGGGCCTCTTACCGGCCGCCCACCGCGCGGTGGAGAACCTGATGGCCGAGGCAGCACCGAAAGCGTAGTCCTGGTAATGTCGGCGCCGCTTGGGCCGGCTCCGGTCCGACGACCCTGTCGAGGATTCCCGTCCGGCGCCATTGCCGAGCCATGGTGAGCCGTTAGCTTCGAGCGTCGCGTTCCCGCTGCCGGCGGTTCGACTGCCGTCGCCATCCCTCCGTACCGTCGAATCGGGCTGAACAGGCGTTCGTCGAGCGGGGAAACTGTGTTCTTCCGGCAATACCTTTCAAAATCGCATCGCAACAGGAATTTATTGCGTCGCAAAAGAACAGATCGGATTGCTGCCGAGAAATTCTTCATAAAATTCGAA
>CAIUCF010000190.1 GCA_903897565.1 uncultured Rhodospirillales bacterium
GTCGAGGATTTCGTCGCGCCCGCCCGCACCGGCGACAGCCCGCTCGCCGACAAGACCATCGTCTTCACCGGCACCCTGCCGACCCTGAGCCGCGGCGAGGCCAAGGCCCGCGCCGAAGCCCTTGGCGCCAAGGTCACGGGCTCGGTCTCGGCCAAGACCGACTACGTCGTCATGGGCAGCGATGCCGGCTCCAAGGCCGACAAGGCGCGGGCGTTGGGTGTTACGGTGCTGACCGAGGATGAATTCCTGGCGATGTGCGGGGGTTGAGGGTGCCCTAGCAGACTCAAGATCTACGGGATAGGCGGGTAGCGGAACGAAAACGGCGCGTCGGGTTTCAGTTAAGCGAGGTCTGCGTGCAAGCATTTCCCTCGTTATCCCAGCGCAAGCTGGGCTCCATGCGTCCGCCGATCCGATCTTGACGGGATTGACCGTTTCCCCGACCAACCACGGATCCCAGCTTGCGCTGGGATGACGATAAAACCAGGCCGCGCTGCCGCTATCGGGATGAAATCAATGTCTGCCAACACCCTGTTCTGCTTCGGCCTCGGCTATTCCGCCCTTGCCCTTGCGCGTCGCCTGAAGGCGCAAGGCTGGGCTATCACGGGTACCTGTCGCAGCGAAGAGAGCCAGGCGGCACTGGCGGCCGAGGGCATCAAAGTGACGCGGTCGTCGCGGGAGCAGGTGCCGGTCGATCCGGCAGGCGAGTTGGCGAACGCTACACACCTGCTGGTCTCCGTACCGCCCGACGAGAATGGCGATCCGGTGATTGCGCTCTACGGCGACGCGATCCGGGCGCGGCATGCCGACGCTAAGCCCTTCGCCTGGGTCGGCTATCTCTCGACCACCGGGGTCTATGGCGATCGCGGCGGCGGCTGGGTCAACGAGACCGATGCGCTGGCGCCGACCGGCGAGCGCGGACAGCGCCGGGTCGATGCCGAGCGGGCCTGGCTCGATCTGCTCGAGCAGAACGGCGTGCCGGTGCATCTGTTCCGGCTGGCCGGCATCTACGGACCGGGGCGCAGCGCGCTCGATACGATCCGTTCCGGCAAGGCGCAGCGGGTGGTGAAGCCGGGGCAGGTGTTCTCGCGCACCCATGTCGAGGATATCGCGACCATCCTCGAAGCCTCGATCGCGCGGCCCAATCCCGGTGCGATCTACAATGTCTGCGACGATGATCCGGCGCCGCCGGACGAGGTGCTGGCGTTTGCCGCGGGGCTGCTGGGGCGGGAGCCGCCGCCGGCGGTGGATTTCGAGCAGGCGGTGCTGTCGCCGATGGCGCGCAGCTTCTATGCCGACAACAAGCGCGTGCTCAACAAGCGGATCAAGGACGAGCTGGGCGTGACCTTGGCCTATCCGAGCTACAAGGACGGGCTGATGGCCCTGATCGCGGCGGGGTCGTAGGCGTCAGCCATCATCGCCGCGCCTTCGGCGGGCAATGATGGCCGCGGTGGGTGTTACTGGGCTTCGGTGATCGATGGGTCGATGTAGCTGGCGAGGTCCTGCGGCGTCTTGTAGACGCCGTTGCGGACGTTGAACTCGTCGGCGACGATGTCGGAGCCGTAGAGCGAGGACAGCTTGTCGCTCTTGATGAAGGCCTTCTTGGCTTCGGCCAGGCTCAGGATATGCGTGCCCTTGACATAGGGCAGATAGGTCTTGGTATCGACGCCGTCGCGGGCCGACATGATCTTGAGCGCGTCGGGCCGGGTCTTCGGGTCGTTGATATAGGCCTGGACGCGATACCACACCTTGACGAACTTCTCCCAATCGGCGCGGCGCTCCTTGAAGCTCTGCGGCGAGACGGCGAGGCCGTCATAGATCAGGCCGGGAGCCTTGGCGGAGGTGAAGATCGGCCGTGCACCCGGCGACATCTTCATCGCCTGGCCGGAGATCGGCTGCCATACCGCGACGGCCGCCACCGAGCCCGAGGACAGCACCTGCGGCAGCTGATCCGACTTCGAATTGACGAGGGTGACGTCGGTGATCTTGAGCCCCGCCTGCTTCAGCCCGGCCTCGAGCAGGAGATGATCGACGAGGCCGACCTCGACACCGACCTTCTTGCCCTTCAGCTCCTTGATGCTCTTGACACCCGGCGCGCCGATGACCTGGTCGTTGCCGCTCGAATAATCGGTGAGCATGATGATGACATTTTTCGCACCCGCGGCGCCGATGCTCAAGGAGTCACCAGTGGCGAGGAAATCGGCATCGAGCTTGCCGGCCGAGAACGCGTCGAGCGAGGCGGAATAATCGAACCAGGACATCGTGACGTCGATGCCGGCTTCCTTGAACCAGCCCTTGTCGACGGCGATCTGCAGGCCGGTAAAGCCCGGCCAATCGCTGAAGCCGACGCGCAACGGCGCGGCGGCCTGGGCTCGGGTGGCAGCGGAGAGTAGGCAAATGCCGGCGATGGTGGCGACGTGACAGAATTTGGCGAAACTCTTCATCGTGGGATCCTGTAGGGCTGATGTCCGGCATGGATGCGCCGGA
>CAIUCF010000191.1 GCA_903897565.1 uncultured Rhodospirillales bacterium
GACGACCGGCGGCGAGGCCTCGCCCGGTTTCAGGACGTATTCGAACTGCTTGATCGGCGCGAAGGAATAGACGTGGTGCCGGGTCTGATCGCTGTTGCGGAAGCTCACCGTGCCGCCGCGTCGGATCGCGATCACATAGGGGATGAAGGTCTCGTTACGCTGGTCGATGACGGCATTGGCCGGTGTGGCGAAGGGTCCGGTGGGCGCAGCCACACCCTTGATGACCGGCGTCACGCTGACGACGGCATCCGCGAGCGCATGCCCGTTGGAGTCGGTGACCGTCAAGCTCACGCTCGCGGCCTCGGCGCCGCGACTGGTCGCGGCTGCCAACAGTAACATGCCCGCTGCGAACATGCCGATTCGGGCGCTTGGTTTCGTCATGGCCCTGCCCCCCGAACGTCCCATTAAGGCGTTGTCGGAACAGGATAGGCGCTACCGCCGCGGCTCTCAAGGCGTTTACCGCGGCGGACGGCGTCTATAGGTGGGATCGGAGCAGGTTTCCCCGACTACTCTGCTGCCGCCAGCTTGTCCTGGGTCTTGGTGTCGAAGTCGCTGGCGTCGTGACGCTCGTGCAACTGGCTCGAGGGCTCGCCCCAGGTCCGGTTGACCATGCGGCCGCGCTTGACGGCGGGGCGTTCGGCGATCGCGTCGGTCCAGCGCTGGACATTCTTGTAGTCCTGGACCTGCAGGAACTCGGCAGCGTCGTAGATGAGGCCCTTGACCAGCGCGCCGTACCAGGACCACACGGCCATATCGGCGATGGTATAGGTATCGCCGCCGAGATAGGCGCTCTCGCCGAGACGGCGATCGAGAACGTCGAGCTGACGCTTGGTCTCCATGGCGAAGCGGTCGATCGCGTATTCGATCTTGGTCGGCGCGTAGGCATAGAAATGCCCGAAGCCGCCGCCGAGATAAGGCGCGCTGCCCATCTGCCAGAATAGCCAGGACAGGCACTCCGCGCGCGCGGCAGGCTCGGTCGGCAGGAAGGCGCCGAATTTCTCGGCGAGATAGACCAGGATGGCGCCGGATTCGAACACCCGGATCGGCTTCGGACCGCTGCGATCGAGCAACGCGGGAATCTTCGAGTTCGGATTGACGGCGACGAAGCCGCTGCTGAACTGCTCGCCTTCCTGGATCTTGATGAGCCAGGCGTCGTACTCGGCGCCGCGATGGCCGAGCGCGAGGAGCTCTTCCAGCATCACAGTGACCTTCACGCCGTTGGGCGTCGCCAGCGAGTAGAGCTGGAGCGGGTGACGGCCGACCGGCAAGTCCTTGTCATGGGTCGCGCCTGCGATGGGGCGGTTGATGTTGGCGAACTGGCCTCCATTCGCCTTGTTCCAGGTCCAGATCTTGGGTGGCGTGTAGGCAGGCGTGTCGGACATGAGCTTCGCTCCGGATTGTCATTGCAGCCGCGGGGCGCGGCGTCATGTTCATGTAGGTGGTCCGCCGCCCGGGTTCAATCTTCCGGTTCAGGCACCCGCCACCCGGCCCGGCAGCCATACCGTGACACGGGCGCCGCCTGCCGGGTTGTCGTCGATGGAGATCGACCCGTGGTGGGCCTGGACGATTGCCCTCACGATACTGAGACCGAGCCCGACCCCGCCGCCAGTATCCCGAGTCTGGGAATCGGCCTTCTGCCAGAACGGCTCGAAGACGCGTTCGCGGTCGGCCGTGGCGATTCCGGGGCCGTCATCCTCGATCGTGAAGGTGAGGTCGCCCTCGCGTCCATTCGTTGCGGTGACCGCGATCGCACCACCGGGCGGGCTGAACTTGACGGCATTGCCGATGAGATTGACCAGCAGCTGCTTCAGCATCCGTGGATCGGCGAAGACACTCGCCTCTCCTGCGATCTCCCGATGAAACACGATCTTGCGCGCGTCCATGGCCTGGTCGAGCAGGAGCAGGACACGGTCGACGGCGAAGGCGAATGCGATCGTCTCCGGCTGAGGATCGACATCGTGCAGCTCGGTCCGCGCCACGTCGAGCAGATCGTTGATGATCGTCAGCAGGTGCTGGCCTGCCTCACGGATATAGCCGGCGTATTCGACGGACCTGGTGCCGTCATTCGTGCTGCTGGCGAAGAGCTCCAACGCCTCGGAAAATCCGATGATCGCGTTCAGCGGCGTGCGGAGTTCATGGCTCATATTGGCGAGGAACTGCGATTTGGCGTGGTTCGCGGCTTCGGCGCTGTCTCGTGCGGCCGCATAATCGGCGCTCTGCTTCTCCAGGCGCGCGGTCAGGAGCCGAAGCGACCGGTTCGCCTTCTCGAGTTCCCGGCTGTTCTTCCTCTCGCTCTTCAGCAGTGCCGCGGCGCTGGCCTCACGCTCCGCCAGCAGGTTCTTGCGGTCGATTTCGAGGCCGATGCGCTGGCCGAGTATCCGTAGCAGCCCGAGGTCGTCTTCGGAAAAGACGTGCTCGCGATCGTCGAGCAGACAGGTGACGGCGACGACCTCGCCGCGGCTGTCGAGCGCCGGGAAGCCGCAATAGGAATAGGCGCAGTGATCGGCGAGGAAAGCCGCCGCGGGGAACTTCGCCGCGACGTCATGGATGACGCGGACTTCCTTGCCGGCCTTGACCGTCGCGCAGGGCGTGACGTTGATCGGGCACACTCCGGCATTCGTGAATATCTCGCCTTGGACGAAGACGCTCAGGAAATGCAACTCCTCGCCGCGGATCTCGGACAAGCAAACGACTTTGACGTCAAGCAACTCGCCGATCATGCGGGCGACATGCGCGAAGATTTCGACCGGATCGCCCGACAGCAGCATGCTGAGCTCGTAGAGCTTCTTCATCCGCGTGAAGTCGTCAGACGGTGCGGAGACGATTTTAGGCGTATTGCCGTCCCGGAGGACGGACTTGGCGCTCTCGTTCATCCTGGCTCAGTTCCCTCGTGAGGAGCTGGGGTCGCCGGATCGCGACCGGCGATTATGGTATCCAAATATACATCACCCAATGCCGGCACGGGAATGCGTGATCTGCACCGGGCTTCCGCGCCATCATCCCGCTGCGATCGCTTTGTCATAACCGCGCTTGAATTCCTGAACCGAGATCGCCCGTTCGCTTTCCAATGCGTCGTTGAGGATGTCGTAAATGATACCCTCGCGGCCCTTCATGGAGATGTAGATCACGCCGCCGCCGGCGCCACCGCTTTCATAGTGGACGTTCTCGCCGTCGCTGACCGCCCAGGTTCCGGCCTTGCGCGCGATGTGGCGGTGGCCGCCCTTGCCGTCGGGCTCGAACACATGATGCTCGCCTTCGAGCACGAAGGTCTTCGACGGACCGGTATGGCGGTGGAGGACGCAGGCGCGGTCCGGGTCGAACTTCATCAGCCAATCGACCGTCTCGCCCGGCACGTCGACGCCGAGGATATGGTAATAGACGCCTTCGAGGGCGCGGAATTGCTTCCAGGCGATCTCGCCACCCTCGAAGGTGAACGGGACGGTGGCGTTCATTATTCTGCTCCCGGCGTTGTCGCTCGGTCGGAGAATAATGTGCGGGCACAGACGTTGTCGCCAATTTTTCTGTTCCATGCGTGGCGACGCAACTGAAGCCGACCCGTTTCCCCGGTCGCGGCTTGATTTGTCGCCGCGTTGCATCTAGGTCATCAAGGCGGATAATCCGAAGTATTCGGTACAAGGGTAGGGGCGCATGACATCATCCCGTGGCTCGGCCAGGACAATCACCGCGACCGAGGCAGCGGCGCTCGTCAAGTCCGGGATGTGGATCGACTACGGCGTCACCCTGTGCCAGCCCGATGTCTTCGACCGGGCATTGGCGGCGCGCAAGGAAGAGCTGCGCGACGTCAAGTTCCGCTCCTGCATCGCCGTCAAGCCGCGCGCGGTCATCGATGTCGATCCCAAGGGCGAGCATTTCTTCTGGTTCAGCTGGCACTTCTCCGGCTACGAGCGCAAGAAGCACGATCTCGGTCTGTCGCACTACATTCCGCTGAACCTCGGCGAGCTGCCCGACTACTATCGGCGCTTCATCGATCCGGTCGACATCGTCGTCCTCAAGACCTGCCCGGTGGACGAGAACGGTTTCTTCAATTTCAGTGCGACCAACGCCTGGCATCGCGCCATCGTCGAGCGCGCCAGATGCGTGATCGTCGAGGTCAGCCCCGGGCTGCCCTATGTCTTCGGCGAGGGCAACGGCGTCCATGTCAGCGAGGTCGACTACATCATCGAGGGCGATGCCGATCCGGCGACAGAGTTGCCCAACGCCCCGCCCTCCGAGGTCGATCGCGCGGTGGGGCGCCTGATCGCTGGTGAGATCGAGAACGGCTCGAACCTCCAAATCGGCATCGGCGGCATGCCGAACGCCGTCTGCACCTCGCTGCTCGACAGCGACGTCCGCGACCTCGGCGTCCATTCCGAGATGCTGACCGACGGCATGATCGCGCTCTACAAGGCCGGGATCATCAACGGCCGCGCCAAGAACCTGAACCGGGGCAAGACGATCTTCACCTTCGCCCTGGGCTCGCCGGAACTCTACAGCACCATCCACAAAAATCCGGACATGCAGTGCTATCCGGTCGACTACACCAATCTGCCGCACAACATCATGCAGAACGACAAGGTGGTGGCGATCAACAACACCACCCAGATCGACCTGCAGGGTCAGGCGGCCTCGGAATCCGACGGTTTCCGCCATATCAGCGGTACCGGCGGCCAGCTGCAGTTCGTGCGTGGCGCCTACGCCTCGCCGGGCGGCAAGTCGTTCATGTGCCTGTCCTCGACCTATGAGAAGGGTGGCGTCCGCAAGAGCCGGATCGCGCTCGGCCTCACCCATGGCAACATCGTCACGACGCCGCGCTCGGACATGATGTTCGTCGTCACCGAATACGGCATCGTCAATCTGAAGGCCAAGTCGGTCGCGGAACGGGCGCGGGCATTGATCTCGATTGCCCATCCCGATTTCCGCGAGGAGCTCGAGCGGCAGGCCTATCATCATCGCCTGATTCCACGCGGGTTCAGCTTCACCTAGGGCTGATCGACCCTTGAGCCGGCATGCATTTCATCCGATGATCGCTGCCAACAAAGGGAGATACAAAAATGAGAAACGACAATCGGCATTGGGTCATCGCGCGCCGGCCTTCGGGTGATCTCAAGACGGGCGATCTCGAATTCCGCCACGGGCCGCGCCCCGTCGCCGGCAAGGGCGAGATCGTGGTTCGCAACGAGTGGCTCTCGCTCGACCCCACCAACCGGCTGTGGATGCAGGAGGCCGATACCTATCTGCCGGCGATCCCGCTCGGCCAGCCGATGCGTGGCTTCGTCGTCGGCAAGGTCGTGGACGATGGCGATAGCGGCAGTTTCCCGGTCGGCAGCTACGTCATGGGCATCGGCTCGTGGAGCGATTATTCCTGCGGCCCCGCGACGAATTTCTTCCCCATGTTCGACGTTCCCGGCGCCTCGCCCAAGGATCTGCTCGGCTATTACTATCATATCGCGCCGACTGCCTATTTCGGCCTGCTCGACATCGGCCAGCCCAAGATCGGCGAGACCCTGGTGGTCTCGACCGCGGCGGGCGCCGTCGGCAGTATCGCGGCGCAGCTCGGCAAGGTCTGGGGCTGCCGTGTCATCGGCATCGCCGGCGGCAAGGAGAAATGCGACTGGCTGGTCAATGATCTCGGGCTGGACGGCGCGATCGACTACAAGTCCGAGAAGCTCTCCGAGCGGCTGCGCGCCTTGTGTCCCAATGGCGTCGACGTGTTCTTCGACAATGTCGGCGGGCAGATGCTCAACACCGTGCTCAACCAGGTCAACATCAAGGGCCGGATCGTGCTGTGCGGCGGCATCTCCTCCTATGGCAACAATGGCAAGGACGAGACGCCGGGCAATTACACGCGCCTCATCGTCCAGCGCATCCGCGCCGAGGGCTTCGTCGTCCTCGATTATCTCGCGCGCTATCCCGAAGCATTGCGGGCGATCGCGATCCTGCACGGCGAAGGCCGCCTGAAGTGGCGCTACCACGACGTCGAACGGCTCGAAGACGCCGATAGCGCGTGCATGGATCTCTATGCCGGGCGCAATCGCGGCAAGGTCATGGTCAAGATCGCGGACGCCTGAGATCAGGGCGAAGGCTTGGTTTGCGCGCTCCTGGCCTTCGTCTTGACCTGATTGACCAGGGCGACGCAGTCATTGTCCTTGCCCAGGCCGAGCTGAATGGTCGGCAGCAGCGCGCCGAGCGGGGTCAGCAAGACCCCCAGAACCGCCGCCGCGCCGCCACGGACCGCCAGCGCCTTGGGATCCGGGCGGATCGACGGACTCTTGAAGCTGCCGCCGATATCGATCGGCGTCGGCAGCGAACCGATGCTGAAATGCTTCGGCTCGGTAATGATCTGGAAGTTCAGGGTCTCGGCGCGGAGATTCGCGTCGCCCGTCCCGACCACGTTGGCCTCTCCGGTATCAAGCAGCATCACCCGCGCCTTAAGGAGCCCCTGGTTCAGCGCGAAATCGCTGACCATGCAGCGCAGATTGGTGTCTTTCGGTACGCCAAGGGCCGAGAGCACCGAACTGCCGAATTCCAGCCCGGCGAGATCGACCATCAGGGCGCTGATATTGCCCCCCTTCATGAACAGTCGAAGACTGCCGTCGCCCGCGCCGACGATCTCCGCGAATGAGCGGCCGGTGCCGTCGATGCGGGCCCGGCCGCCGATGATGCCGGCGCCGTGGAAGATACCGGTGGATGCCATGACCCGACGAAAATCGACGCTGCGGAAATCGACATCCGCCATGGCATGGAGCCCGGCCTGCCGCGGCTGCAGCGTGACCTTGGCGGCGATGGCTCCGGTGCCGACGGCGAAGGTGAGTGGGTCGACCGTAATATCGCCGTCCCGGATGACGAGATGGGCCTGGATATTGTCGAGCGGGGTTGATTTGCCCTCGATCCGATCCGCGCGATAGCTGACGTCGATATCGGCCGAGGTCAGTTTCGGCACGTTGATCGGCTGGTCCGGCAAGAACTTCGGACTCGCCTCTGCTCGGGCCTTTTCCGCGCGTTGCCCCGGGGTCAGCGTCTCGGTCTTGCCGGGTACCGAAGTGCCGATGAAGCCGCCGAGATCGGCCATGACGACGCGCTTCGATCGCAGAGTCGCGGTCACGACCGGCCGGGTCTTGGAAGGTTCCTCGGCGATCTCGCCGGAAAGGTCACTGCTGCCGACCTGGCCGACGAAGTCGTGGAAGCGGAACTTCGGCGGCAGATAATCGAGGCTGCCGGTGAGATGATACGGCGCGGTCGCCGGGAACGGGATCCCCGTCAAGCCATAGAGATCGGCGAGGCTGGCGCCACGCAGATCGAGCTTGAGCCGAGCGCCGGCGAAATGCAGCGGATCCTGCACCGTGCCGCGCAGGAGCACTCGGGTGGCGCCGTTGACCGCATCCAGAAATACCGGGTAGGGCGAGCCGCCAGCGCGCAGGGAGAGTACCGAGCCGCCGACGAAGCGCGCCGTGATCGGCTGGGCCTTGTAGGTGCCCTTGGCAGTGACCACGAGATCCGGCTCGCTGTCGTTGCCTGCCGGGCCTTTGGTCTGCAATGTCACCACGAAATCGGCGCGCAGTTTCGGGTCGACGAAGTGGAAGACACCGTCCTTGATCGCCAATCGGCCCACGGTCAGCGGCATCGACGTCGTCGAGGGATGGTCGGGATTTGCGATCGGAATCAGCCAGTTGGGCCGGCCGTCGGGCCCGGGCTCGAGATCACCCTGGGCATCGGCAAGTTCAATCGAGGTCAGGTTGAGCCTGTGGTGCAGCAATCCGGCGAGGTCGATCGTGACGGCGAGCCTGCCGACAGAGCCGAGGCGACTGTTTTCGGGGAAGCCCTTGGGATTGCCGATCGCGATGTGATCCGCGGCGACCACCGGATACATGCCGACACGAACGGCGAGGTTGCCGATGGTCACCTTGCGGCCGAGCGCGCTCGAGGCCTGCATTTCCACGAGTGGCTTCAACCAGTTCCAGTCCCAGAACAGGATGATCAGGACCAGGAGCGCCAGGAAGCCACCGGCCCCGGCCAGAGCAGGGTGGCGGCGGGCCCAAGGGCCAAATCCCGGACCAGAACTCAAGTTGCGACCACTCGGCTGGCAGCGCCCAAGGGCGCGGAATCCGTGAGGAGCGCGAAAGAGTCGAAAATGGGCATGGATCTCTCCGAGGAACGGGCGGTTTGTGCCTGCTCCCCGGACAGGCACGGCGTTCGTCCGCGTACCGAGGGTTGGCTCGCGAGTCCAACCGGTTGGCCCTAAGATCGTTCCCTCGACCGGCGGAGCGCCCCCCGGTCGAAGCCGATCGTCACGCCAATTGAGTCAGGTCGAACGGCAGCGAGTGCAGCCGTTTGCCGGTCGCGGCGAAGATCGCGTTGCCGATTGACGGCGCCAGACACGGCACTCCCGGCTCGCCGATCCCGGTCGGCGCCTCCGCCGACGGCACGATATAAACCTCGACCACGGGCATTTCCGAGATCCGGGTCGGCTCGAAGGTGTCGAAATTGGCCTGTTCGACCGCGCCGTTCTTGAGCGTGATCTTGCTGCGCAGCGCCATGGCGAGGGCGAAGCCGATGGCACCTTCGATCTGAGCGCGGATGATGTCCGGATTGACGGCGATGCCGCAATCGACCGCCGCGACCACCCGATCGACCTTGAGTTTGCCCTTGGCGACCGTCACTTCGGTGACCATCGCGACATAGGTGCCGAAGGACTGATGCACGGCGACGCCGCGACCGCGACCCGCCGCCAGCGGTGTACCCCAGCCGGCCTTCTCCGTCGCCAACGCCAGAACTCCCGCGTGGCGCGGGTGGCCCTTCAGAAGCGGTTCACGGAAGGCTACCGGATCGGTCTTCGCTGCATGGGCGAGGTCGTCGATCATGGTCTCCATGGTGTGGGCGGTATGGGTGTTGCCCACCGACCGCCACCACAACACGGGGACGATCTCATGGGTGTTGTGGACCGAGACGTCGAGATTGGCGATGGCGTAGGGGGTTTCGGCCGCGCCCTCGACCGAGGTCGAATCGATGCCGTGCTTGACGAAGGCTTCGAGGGCGGTGCCGATCATGATCGACTTGCCGACGATGACATGCTGCCAGCCGGCGATCTGGCCCTTGGCGTCGAGCCCGGCGCGGACCTTGTGATAGAAGGCCGGGCGGTAATAGCCCGCCTTCATGTCGTCTTCGCGGGTCCGCATCAGGTGGATCGGCGCCTTGGCGCCGGTCGCCTTGACGATGGTCGCGACCTCGGCGGCGTATTCGCAATCCGGGGTCGCCCGGCGCCCGAACGAGCCGCCGGCGAACAGGGTCTTGACGGTCACCTGCTCCGGCTTGAGGCCGAGGATGGCGGCGATGGTCTTCTGCTCGAAGGTCTGGAACTGCGATCCCGCCCACCAGGTGGCGCCTTCTGCGGTCGGCTCGAGCACGCCGTTGAGCGGCTCCATCGGTGCATGGGCGAGATAGGGGAATTCGAACTCGGCCTCGATGATTTGAGCGGCGCCGGAGAGGCCCGATGCGGCGTCGCCCCGCTTGTCGGCCGAGAGCCCAGGCGACTTCGCGAGATCGCGGTAGCCGTCCATCTGCGCGTTCGAGGTGATGTCCTCAGCCTTGGCGAAATCCCAGTCGACCTTGAGCGCATCCCGGCCCTTGATCGCCGACCAGGTATCCTTTGCCACGACCGCGACGCCGGTCGGGATCGTCACGACCTCGACGACGCCCTTGATCGCCTTCGCGGCGGCGGTGTCGACGTTCTGAACGGTGGCACCGAAGCGCGGCGGCCGGGCGACCACGGCCGTCAGTTGGCCGGGGCGGCGGATATCGATCGAGAACACGGCCTTGCCGGTGGTCTTGGCAGGAGAGTCGAGGCGGCCGATCCGGGTGCCGATCAGGGTGAAGTTCTTCGGGTCCTTCAAGGTGACGTCGGTCGGGGTCGGCAGTTTGGCCGCCGCAGCCGCGAGTTTGCCGAAACTCGTGGACTTGCTCGATTTGGCATGGCTGACCACGCCCTTGGCGACGGTGATTTCGCCCGCCGGCACGTTCCATTCTTGGGCCGCGGCGGCGACCAGCAGGGCGCGCGCGCCGGCGCCGGCGTGGCGCAGCTGCTCCCAGGAATTGGCGACGGCGGTCGAGCCGCCGGTACCCATGACGCCTCCGAGCATCAAATTGCCGTAGAGCTTGTCATCGGCGGGCGAGAACTCGAAACGCATCTGGCTCCAATCGGCGTCGAGCTCTTCGGCGACGATAGTCGTGAGCCCGGTGGTGACGCCCTGGCCCATGTCGAGATGCTTGATGATCACGGTGACGCTGTCGTCGGCGGCGATGCGAACGAAGGCGTTGGCGGTGAAGGGCTCATCCGCGCCGGTCGCGAAGGCGCGACCGCCGAAGCCGGCATAGGTGCCGAGCACCAACGCGCCCCCGGCGAGCCCCAGACTCTTGAGGAAGACACGGCGCGAGGGCTGCGCGGGCGGGGTCTGGTCGAGGAGATAGGTATCCATGGATGAACTCCTCAAGCCAAGCTC
>CAIUCF010000192.1 GCA_903897565.1 uncultured Rhodospirillales bacterium
CGGCATCATGCAGATGACCGCGAACGTCGTTTCAGCATATGTTGCAAATAACATCCTCCCGGCGCATCAACTCAGCGACGTGATCTCGACGGTTTTCTCCTCGCTACAGTCGCTCGGGACCGGCCATGTCGAAACCCGTCCGGAAGTCGCGCGTCCGGCGATTTCGATCAAGAAATCGATTACGCCGGACTACCTCGTCTGCCTCGAGGACGGTAAGAAGCTGAAGACGCTGAAGCGCCATCTGCGGACGACCTACGGCATGACGCCTGACGAATATCGGGTGAAGTGGGGGCTTCCCCCGGACTACCCGATGGTCGCCCCGAATTACGCAGCGCAGCGCTCCGCCTTCGCCAAGGAGATCGGCCTCGGCCGCGGTGCAGCCAAACGCGGACCGCGCACCGTCAAACGTTGATCGGGAATGCCCTCGATGGCCAGATCAGGCCATCGAGGGCTCTTGTCCGCTACTGCATGACCAGCGTCGCCCCGCTGTGCCAGTGCCAGGGCACGAAATCGGCGACCGTGCGGTCACCCTTCTTGTCATAGGTGAGCGGCCCGGCAACGGTGTCGAACGTCTTGGCGTGCATGACCTTGGCGAGATCGGGGAGCTTGAGCGACCCGGCTTCCTTCGCGGCTTGCGCGAAGATTTGGAACGCCGCGTATGAGTACAGCGTGTAGCCCTCGGGGTTGTAGCCCGCCGCCTTGAATTCCTCGACCGTCGCCTTCGCCGCGGGGTTGGCCATCGGATCCGACGCGAAGGTGAACAGGGTTCCCTCGCCGACCGGGCCGGTAATGCTCCAGAAATCATTGCTCTGTAGCGCGTCGCCGCCCATCAGCACGGCTTGCAAACCCTGGTCGTGGGCTTGGCGGACAATCAGCCCGCCCTCGCGCGGATAGCCGCCGAAATAGATCAGATCGACCTTGGCAGCCTTGAGCTTCGAGATCACTGCGGTGAAATCGCTGTCGCCGGCGGTGATCTCGTCATTGTCGACTTCCTTGACGCCGTCGGCGTTCAGCACCTGACGGGTCACGTCGGCGAGGCCTTTGCCGTAGGTCGACTTGTCGTCGAGGATGGCGATTTTCTTGCCGGCGAAGTTCTTCTCGATGAACTTGGCGGCAACCGCGCCCTGCTGGTCGTCGCGACCGCAGACACGATAGACGTTCATCCAGCCCTTGGCCGCGGCGTCATCGGTGAATTTCGGATTGGTGGAGGCCGGCGAGATCTGCAGGATGCCGGCGTCGGCGTAGACCGCTGAGGCCGGGATCGACGAACTCGAGCAGAAATGGCCATCGACGAAGACGACGCCTTTCGACGCAAGCTGGTTGGCGACCGCCTCGGCCTGCTTGGGATCGCAGGCGTCGTCGGCTTCGGTCAAGACCAGCTTCTGGCCGAGCACACCGCCCGCGGCGTTGATATCCTTGACCGCCTGCTCGGCGCCCTTCTTCAGCTGCTCGCCGACCGCGGCGTTGGAGCCGGTCAAGGGGCCGGCGATGGCGACGGCGATATCGGCCCGGGCAGACCCTCCGCCCCCAAGTCCCGCGCCGACCAGAAGGGCCGCAGCGCCATATCGCCACACGAGACTTGCCTGTTTCCGCACCGGGGGATGATCACGCATCGAGCGACTCCTTCATGGTCTAGTGAGTTGGGGTTGAATCTGCCAAGCGGATTATCCGCCGATGTCGCGCCAGTGGAACGGACCGGCGCGGCGATAGAGCCAAGGATATTGCGACACCATCTTTTTGACCTGGCGCAAGCGATACGCCGCCAACCCCAGGGCGAGCACGATCCCGAGCGTGACGAGCGCCGCGGGACCTGACAGCAGACTACCGCCGAACAGCGCGTACGCAAGAAATCTGTCGGCTAGGGCCAACAGGATCGCCGAGGGCAATACGTGCCAGGCCGGACGCCAGGACTCGGCGATCGCCTGCCCGGTCAGCCAGGCCGCACCCACTGCAAGCCCGGTGCCGATACCGAGCAGAAGCGGGAAGCCGGCATCACCGGGGACCATCAATGCGCCCCCTCGAGATAGGCCGCGCGAACCTCGGGGTTCGCCAGCAGCTCTGCACCGGTGCCGCTCAACACGATTCGGCCGGTCTGCATGACGTAGCCGCGATGCGCGAGCTTGAGCGCGTGATGGGCGTTCTGCTCGACCAGCAGCACGGTCATGCCTTGCTTGGCATTGATGTCGCGGACCGCCGCGAAGATCTGTTTGACCACCAGAGGGGCCAGACCGAGCGACGGCTCGTCAAGCAACAGGAGCTTGGGGCGGCTCATCAGCGCACGGGCGATCGCCAGCATCTGCTGCTCGCCGCCCGACAAGGTCCCGGCGCGCCGCTCGCGCCGCTCGCGCAGCCGCGGGAACAGTGCGAACATCCGCTCGAGATCGGCATCGAACCAGGCCGGATCGGCGACGATCGCGCCCATCTGCAGGTTTTCGAACACCGACATCCTGGGGAAAATCCGCCGTCCCTCCGGCGACTGGGCGATGCCGCGGCGGATGATGTCGAAGGTTTCGAGCCGCGTGATGTCGTGGCCGTCGAACAGGATCGTGCCGGCGGCAGCGCGTGGGGTGCCGCAGATCGTCATCAGCAAGCTGGTCTTGCCCGCGCCATTGGCGCCGATCAAGGTCACGATCTCTCCGGGATAGACTTCCAGATCGACACCGCGAATCGCCTCGATCCGGCCGTAGCGCGTCTGCAGCCCCGTGATCGACAGCAACGGCGTCACGTCGGCGTCTCCTGCCCTGCCGAAACCGTGGCCGGGAGCGGTTCATCCTCATCGGCGCCGAGATAGGCGCGAATCACGTCGGGATTTTCGCGGATCGCGGCCGGCGGCCCTTCGGCGATCTTGCGGCCGTAATCGAGCACGACGATGTGGTCGGAAATCGCCATCACGACGCTCATGTCATGTTCGATCAGAAGAATACTGGTGCCGTGATCATGCCGCAGCGACGCCAGGAACTGGTTGAGCGCCGCCGATTCCATGGGATTAAGGCCCGCCGCCGGCTCATCAAGGCAGAGCAGGCGCGGCTCGGTGCACATCGCCCGCGCGATTTCGAGGCGACGCTGATCGCCATACGGCAGGCTCGCGGCAGGATAATCGGCGACCCCGAGCAGGCCGATCTGGTCGAGCCAGTAGCGTGCCGTGTCGATCGCCTTGCGCTCGGCCTGGCGGTAGCTCGGCAGGCCCAGCAAACCCGCCAGTGAAAACGCCGAGGCCGCCATAAGTCGATTGTGCTGGGCCACCAGCAGGTTCTCCAGCAAGGTCATGCCGGCGAACAGCCGGATGTTCTGGAAGGTCCGCGCGATGCCCGCGGCACGGGCGATGCGGAATCCCTCCATCTGCTCCAGCAAGTGCTCCCGCCCGTCTCCATGGAGGCGCAGCCGGCCCACGCTCGGCTTGTAGAACCCGGTCAGGCAATTGAAGACCGTCGTCTTGCCGGCGCCGTTGGGACCGATGATGGCGGTGATCTCGCCTGCCGCGCAGGTGAAGCTGACATCGTCGACGGCGACGAGGCCGCCGAAGCGCATCGTCAGATGTTCGACCTCGAGCAGCGGCGTTGCGGTCAAGGCGCAACGGATCCGAGCAGGGCCGAGGGATGGCGACGCGACAGCAGTCCACGTGGTCGAGTCACCATGATCGCGACCATGGCCGCGCCGAACAGCAGCATCCGGTAATCGCCGAAATTGGCTGGGATCAATCCGCCGAGCGCGCCGCCAAAATCGGCGAGGCTGCGCGCGACCTCGGAGAACGAGGCCAGGCCGATCGCCGCGAGCACGATCCCGAGCTGGCTGCCGAGCCCGCCGAGCACCACGATCGCCAGAATCAGGGCCGATTCGCCGAAATTGAAGCTCTCAGGGCTGATGAAGCCCATGCGCGCCGCGAAGAAGGCGCCGGCGAAGCCGCCGAACATGGCGCCGATGCCGAAGGCCGAAAGCTTGATGTTGGTGGCGTTGATGCCGAGCGCCCGGCAGGCGATCTCGTCTTCGCGCAACGCTTCCCAGGCCCGCCCGATCGGCAGGCGGCGCATGCGCAGCGTGAAGAGATTGGTGATCAGCGCCATCACCAGGATCACGAAATAGAGGTAGATCTGCCGCTGGTTGGTGGCGAAGGGGATATGAAAGAAATCGGCGAACGTCGTGCCGCCGTCGGGGGCATAGCGCGAAAATGGCAGGCCGAAGAATGTCGGCCGCGGGATGCCGTTGATGCCGTTCGGGCCGTTGGTGACCGCACCCCAATTCAGCAGGACCTCGCGGATGATTTCGCCGAAACCGAGCGTGACGATGGCAAGATAATCGCCGCGCAGCCGCAGTACCGGAAACCCCAGTGTCACGCCGAACGCGGCGGCGAACAGCCCGCACAGCGGCAGCGATTCCCAGAAGCTCCAGCCGAAATCGCTCGATAGCAGACCGAAGGTATAGGCGCCGACGCCGTAGAAGGCGACATAGCCGAGATCGAGCAACCCGGCGAGGCCTACCACGATATTAAGCCCCCAGCCGAGCATCACGTAGATCAACACATTGATGCCCATATCGGTCAGGTAGACCGAGCCCATGAACGGCAAGGCGACGGCAATCAGCAGCCCGGCTCCGCCGAGCCAACGGCCGGAAGCGGTCGTGCCTCTCCCTGGGGTGCGGGTCGATTTCGGACGGGCGGTCCACAGCCCGATCAGAAAGCGAGCCACGACAACGAGCGCGACGACCAGAAAGACGGAGCGGATCTGCGGCTCGATATGGAGTCCGGCAGGCGTCGCCACGGTGCGCAGCCCGATGATCGGGATCGTCAGCACCAGGGTTACGAGCCCGGCGAGAGCGCCATC
>CAIUCF010000193.1 GCA_903897565.1 uncultured Rhodospirillales bacterium
CACAGCCGCGCCGAGTGCCAGATCTTCAAGCACAATGACATCGAGGATCTCGACCGCAAGCTCGCCGCGATCGCGCCGGGCCGCTCCAAGCTCGTCGCCTTCGAATCCGTCTATTCGATGGATGGCGACATCGCACCGATCAAGGAAATCTGCGACGTCGCCGACAAGCATGGCGCGATGACCTATATCGACGAGGTCCACGCCGTCGGCCTTTATGGCCCGCGCGGCGGCGGGATCGCCGAGCGCGAAGGTCTGATGGACCGGATCACCGTGATCGAGGGCACCCTGGCCAAGGCCTATGGCGTGCTCGGCGGCTACATCGCCGGCAGCGCCAACATGTGCGACTTCGTGCGCAGCTTCTCGTCCGGGTTCATCTTCACCACGGCACTGCCCCCCGCCGTCGCCGCGGGCGCGCTCGCCAGCATCCGCCACCTCAAGGAAAGCCAGGTCGAGCGCGATACACATCAGGAGCGTGTCGCCAAGGTCCGCCGCCGGCTCGAGGCGATCGGCATCCCGATGCTCGACAATCCGAGCCACATCATCCCGGTGATGGTCGGCAATCCGCACAAATGCAAAATGATCAGCGACTGGCTGCTCGACAATCACGGCATCTATGTCCAGCCGATCAACTACCCGACCGTGCCCAAGGGAACCGAACGACTGCGTCTGACACCCTCGCCGCTGCATTCCGATGCCGACATCGATCGCCTGGTCGGAGCCCTGTCCGAGATTTGGTCGCAGTGCCTGCTGGCGCGGACATCGATGGCGGCGTGACCGGCGTCCACGGCGCCGCCGCGAACAGCCGAATTGGAATATGCCCACGCGTTCCTCCGGAACGCGCAGCGCGTCGCTCGCGTCACCCCAGGAGAATTCGGATCCGGTGGGCGATGCCGTCGTCGGTCAGCATGACCGCCAATGGCCGTTCTTCGAGCACGACCCCATCGAGCTCCGCAAGCGCCACCCCGCGACTGACGCCATAGGGATTTTCGACCCGGATTTCGTAACGCGCAGCGCCATGGTGGCGCGTCACCTCAAAGCCGGTCCAATCCCGCGGGATGCAGGGATCGATGCTCAGGCGATTACCGGAAATCCTGATCCCGAGCAGGCTTTCCATACCGGCACGATACATCCAGCCGGCGGAACCCGTATACCAGGTCCAACCGCCCCGCCCGCGATGCGGTGCGACAGCATAGACGTCGGCGGCCACGACATAGGGCTCGATCTTGTAGTGCGCCACGGCATTCCGATCTTGAGCATGGTTGATGGGGTTCAGCAGGGCGAGCAGGCTTCCCGCCCGGTCGCCATCGCCGAGCGCAGCGAACGCCATCACCGACCACAGCGCCGCGTGGGTATATTGGCCGCCATTCTCGCGAATCCCGGGCGGGTAGCCCTTGATATAGCCGGGATCGCGCGGGGTCTTGTCGAAGGGCGGCGCGAACAGCAGCGCCAGCTTGTCCCGGCGCTGGATGAGCTCGCGATCGACCGCGTCCATCGCCTGGCGGGCGCGATCGAGGTTGGCGGCGCCAGACAGTACCGCCCAGGACTGCGCGATCGAATCGATCCGGCACTCGGTATCCGCCGCCGAGCCGAACGGCGTGCCGTCGTCGAAGAAGCCGCGGCGATACCAGTCGCCATCCCAGGCCTCGCGTTCGAGCGCCGCGGCCAGTGCGACCGCATGCGCCTGCCAGGCGGCGACCCGCGCATCGTCATGCCGCGCGGCTGCCAGTGGTACCAACATCCCGATCGTCGCGCAGAGGAACCAACCGAGCCAGACGCTCTCGCCCTCGCCGGCTTCGCCGACCCGGTTCATGCCGTCATTCCAGTCGCCGGTACCGATCAGCGGCAGGCCGTGACGCCCGGTCGCGAGGCATTGATCGAGGGCGCGGGCGCAATGCTCGTACAGCGTCGCGCTTTGTTCCGAGATGATGGGAAGCGAAAAATTGTCGTGCTCACCCGGCTCGAGTGCGCGCGCTTCGAGAAAGGACAACGGCTCGTCGAGGACATCGAGATCGCCTGTCACCGCGATGTAGTGGGCCACGGCATGGCCGAGCCAGACGCGATCGTCGGAAATCCGCGTCCGCACGCCTTGCCCCGAATGTGGCAGCCACCAATGCTGGACATCGCCTTCGATAAACTGCCGGCCGCCGGCCCGTAGCAGATGCGCGCGCGTCAGGTCGGGACGCACCGTCGCCAGCGCCATGCCGTCCTGCAGCTGGTCGCGAAAACCGTAGGCGCCGCTCGCCTGGTAGAAGGCGGAGCGGGCGAAGACGCGGCAGACGAGGGTCTGATAGAGCAGCCAACCATTGAGCATGATGTCGAGGGCACGATCGGGCGTCCGCACTTGGGTCGTGCCGAGGATGCCGTCCCAGAACCGCGCGACCTCGACGGCCACCGCGCTCGGCGACTTGGCCCGGTAGCGCGCGATCAACGTACGGGCGGCATTCGCGTCCTCAGCCTCACCGAGCATGAAGACGAGCTCAACGACGCCGCCTGCCGGCAAGGTCAGGGTCGTGCGCAGGGCGCCGCAGGGATCCAGTGCGGCGCCGGTAGCGCCCGACAACGGCATGGCGCTGAGCAGCGCCGCAGGTGCCGACATAGTCCCGTTCCGCCCGAGGAACTCGCGCCGATCCCCGGTCCAATCGCGCTGCTTGCCGGCAAAATCGATGAAGGCGACGCGGCCCTTGAACGCGGGGCTCCAAGGGTTGCGAGCGAACATCGCGCCCGTCGTCGGGTCGATCTCCGTCGTCACGAAGGCCGCCGAGCCGGTCCGTGTCGGCGCCAGGACCCACTCGACATATCCTGTTACCGAAAGATGCCGCACCCGATCTGACAGGTTGCGCAGGATCAGTCGCGACAGCTTGACCGGATCTTCGAGCGGCACCGACTGCTGCAGTTCTAGGGCGATGCCGAACGTCGAGTATTCGAACAGGCTATATCCGGCCCCGTGGCGAGCAACATAGGTCCCGTCCGGGTCGCGAATGGGCAGGGCCGTCGGCGTCCACAGGTCGCCGGTGTCGTCGTCGCGCAGGTAGAAGGCTTCGCCGGGGCGGTCCGAGACGGGATCGTTCGACCAAGGCGTCAGCTGGTTCTCGCGGCTGTTGATCGCCCAGGTGTAGCCGCTGCCCTCGGTCGAGACCTGGAAGCCGAACCCCGGATTGGCGATGACGTTGATCCAGGGCGCCGGTGTCGTCTGCCCCGGCCCGAGAATCGTTACATACTCGCGCCCGCCCCGGGCGAAACCGCCCAGGCCGTTGAAGAATTCCGGTGTCGGGACCCAGGGCGCACCCCGGGTCGTACTCCGGCTCGGCCTGCGCTTGGCTAGCAGCCGACCGACGCCGCGAAACTCCGGCGCGCGGTCGAGCTGGTCGAGCAATCGGCCGCGCTGCGCGACCAGGACGAGGCGTGCCACGGATATAAGCAGCGCCCGTGTCTCCGCCAGCATCAGGTCGGCACGCAGCACGAAGACGCGACCACTCGGCCCGTCGGAGCGGTATTGTTGCCGCGACTGGCTCGAGCGCAGGGATGTCTCCAGCGAGACCTGGAGATCCTGGATATAGGATGACGAGCGTTCGTTGAGGATGACGACATCGACCGCGAGCTGCTTGAGCCGCCAGTATTCATGTGCCTGCAGCAATTGACGGACGATGTCGATGTGTTCGGTCTCGGCCACACGCAGCAGCACGATCGGCAGATCGCCGGAGATACCAAGAGTCCAAAGACCGGCCTGGCCGCCGCTGCCCCTGAGGATCGCGTCGCTGCTGGGCCTGAAGGTCGAGGTCGCGTAGAGCAGATGCCCCGAGAGGCGCTGGAACAGATTGGCCTCGGCCTGATCGATGCCGAGGTGATGCAGCTGCACCTGGGCATCGGTCCATGCCAGGGTCGCCGCACGATTGAACGCCGCGGAATCGCGATGCGTATCAGCCAGCTCAAGGACGGCTGCCCGCGACGAAGCGACCATCGTCCAATATGCGATCCGCACGCTGCCGCCCGGGGGGATCCGCAAGCGCCGACGCAGCGCGAAGATCGGATCGAGCACGGCGCCGACTCCGCCTGACAGGGGCCTGCCATCCACCATCGCCGTCGCGACCCGCGGGCTGGTCGAGCGCCCGAGGAACGTGGCACGGTCAGTTTCGATCTGCGCCGGCCCGATGGTCTCGCCCTCGACCACTGCGAGATGGGCCGCCCAGATTTCCGGCTCGCCCGGGCTGCGCCGGC